>JAFNAJ010000239.1 GCA_017860085.1 Acidobacteriota bacterium
ATCGTCGCGACCGCGCTCATCGACACGGGCTCGCGCATGGACGACGTGATCTTCGAGGAGTTCAAGGGCACCGGCAACATGGAGATCCACCTCGATCGGAAGCTGACCGATCGGCGCGTGTTCCCTTCCATCGACATCCAGAAGAGCGGCACGCGCAAGGAAGAGCTCCTCATCCCGAAGGACGACCTCAACCGGACGTGGGTGCTGCGCAAGGTGCTCACGCCGCTGTCGCCCGTCGAGGCCATGGAGCTGCTGCTCGGCAAGATGGCCAAGACCCGGACCAACGCGGAGTTCCTGAGCGCGATGGCCAACGGCAAGTAGGCGCCAGAGCCTCGCGGTCGCGGATGCGCCCGGAGGGCGTTCGGGTAGAATTCGCGCATGGCGAAGCTCGTCGAGTGCGTCCCCAACTTCTCCGAAGGGCGCGACCGCGGCGTCATCGACGCGATCGCGGCGGCCTTGTCCAGCGTGTCGACCGTCAAGTTGCTCGACGTCGACCCCGGGGCCGACACGAATCGCACCGTCTACACGTTGGTTGGTGATCCCGACGGGGTCGTCGAGGCCGCGTATCGCGGCGCGGCGAAAGCCAGTGAGCGCATCGACATGGCGCGCCACCAGGGCGCGCATCCGCGCATCGGCGCGATGGACGTGTGTCCTTTCGTGCCGGTGTCGGAGGTCTCGATGGACGAGTGCGTGGCGCTCGCCCACCGCCTCGGCGACCGCCTGGGCGCCGAGCTCGGAGTGCCGGTGTACTTCTATGAGCACGCGGCGAGCAGCCCCGCGCGTCGCAGCCTCGCCGATGTCCGCGCGGGCGAGTACGAGGGGCTCGAGCACAGGCTGAAGGACCCGGCGTGGCGCCCCGACCGGGGGCCGGCAGCGTTCAACCCGCGCTACGGCGCGAGCGTCGTCGGCGCGCGCGACTTCCTGATTGCCTACAACGTCAACCTCAACACTCGCGACCGCAGGCTCGCCAACGAGATCGCGCTCAACATCCGCGAGGGAGGACGGCTGAAACGCGACGCCGCCGGGCAGCCCGTCGTCGACGAACACGGGCAGAAGGTGAAACAGCCGGGCCGCCTCAAGGCCGTCCGCGCGATTGGCTGGTACATCGACCAGTACCGGCAGGCGCAGGTGTCGATCAACCTGCTGAACTACCACGCGAGCCCGCTCCACGTCGTCTTCGAGACCGTGTGCGAGGAAGCCGCATCGCTCGGGCTGCGCGTGACGGGGTCGGAGCTCGTCGGCCTCACCCCACTCGAGCCGCTCGTCGCGGCGGGCCGCTACTACGTGCGGCGCCAGGGCAAGTCGGCTGGCGTGGCGGAACGCGAGCTGGTGGAGATCGCCGTGCGTTCGCTCGGGCTCGATCAGCTCGGGCCGTTCGACGCGAAGAAGAAGGTGATCGAGTACCACTTCACGCCGGCGGCCCCACTCGCCTCGTTGCCGGTCGATCGGCTCGTCGACGAGGTGTCGAGCGAGTCGCCTGCGCCGGGCGGCGGGTCGGTGGCTGCCCTGGCAGGTGCGCTGGGCGCGGCCCTGGCGGCCATGGTGGCCAACCTGACCGTCGGCAAGAAAGGGTACGAAAGCACCTGGGACGAACTGGCCGCGCTCGCCGAGCGCGCGCAGGGCCTGAAGGCACGGCTGACTGCCGCGGTCGACGCGGACACGGTTGCCTTCAACGGCGTGCTCGAGGCCATGCGGCTGCCGAAAGCGACGCCAGATCAGGAGGCGGCGCGCGCCGCGGCCCTCGAGCAGGCCAATCAGGAGGCCGCACGCGTGCCGCTCGACACGGCCCGGCTGTCGCTCGAAGCCCTGGAGCTTGCCGAACGTGTCGCGGCCATCGGCAGCCGCAATTCGGCCACCGACGCGGGGGTGGCCGCGCTCGTCGCACGTGCGGGGGTCGAGGGCGGAGCGCTCAACGTCCTCACCAACCTCAGCGGGATCACCGAGAAGGCGTTTGCGAACGCCAGCCGAGCCGAGGTCACCCGCCTGATCGAGCGGGCGCGCGAGATCGAGCGCCGGGTCGTCGAGAGGGTGCTCGAAGGCCTCCACGCGTGACGTCCACCGACACGCGAGATCCGGTGCCTGATCCCCTTTTCGGGTAGGATCGCCGACACGATGGCTGGGAAACGGCCGCAGACTCGACGCCGCATACAGACAGCGGTACCGGTCGGCCTGACGCAGATGGCCTGCGTGGACGACCCCGCGCGCAACCTCGCGAAACAGCTCGCGCTGTTCGGGCGGGCCGTCAAGCGAGGCGCCCGCGTGCTCTGCACCCAGGAGCTCTTCGCGTCGCCGTACTTCTGCCAGGTGGAGGACCATCGCTTCTTCGACCTGGCCGAGCCGATTCCTGGCCCGAGCACCGATGCCTTTGCGGCCTTCGCGCGGCGCCACGCGGTGGTCGTCATCGCCTCGCTCTTCGAGCGCCGCGCGCGCGGCCTCTATCACAACACGGCGGCGGTCATCGATGCCGACGGGTCGATGCTGGGCATCTACCGGAAGATGCACATCCCGGACGATCCCCTCTACTACGAGAAGTTCTACTTCACGCCGGGCGACACCGGCTTCCGCGCGTGGAGGACGCGATACGCGACGATCGGCGTCCTGGTGTGCTGGGACCAGTGGTTCCCGGAGGGCGCGCGCCTGACGGCGCTGCAGGGCGCGGAGATCCTCTTCTACCCCACGGCGATCGGATGGCACCCGGGGGAGAAAGCAAAGTACGGCGAGGTCCAGCACGACTCGTGGGAGGTGATCCAGCGCGGCCATGCCGTGGCGAACGGCTGCTTCGTCTGCGTGCCCAATCGCGTCGGACACGAGATCGTCCGCACGGCCGACGGCACCCCGGTCAGCCCCGACGGAATCGAATTCTGGGGACAGTCGTTCGTGGCGGCGCCCAACGGCCGCGTGGTCGAGCGGGCGGCGCCCGACCGCGAGCAGGTCCTCGTGGTGGAATGCGACCTCGCGAAGGTCGAGACCGCCCGCACGCACTGGCCCTTCCTCCGCGACCGGCGGATCGACGCCTACGGCGACCTCACCAGGCGCTTCGTCGATGAACGCTGACGCCTGAGCTCACCTGGATGCTCAACACCCCTGGGTCGAAGGGTCGGCGTCGGAAGATCCGCATCCTGGAGGGTACGCCTGCCGAGTTGGGCTACCGGTTCCCGGCCGAGTGGGTGCCCCACCAGGGCACGTGGCTGAGTTGGCCCCGGCCCGAAGGCATTTCTTTTCCCGACAAGTACCACGCCGTCCCGCCCGTGCTGGCCCGCATCGTGCACGCGATCGCGGCGCGCGAGCGGGTACACATCAACATCCCCAACGGCAACTACGAGCGCATCGTACGCCAGCAGCTGCGTGAGCACGGCTGCCCGACCCGCAACGTCGTGTTCCACCGCATCCCGACCAACGAGTGCTGGTGCCGCGATCACGGGCCGGCGTTCGTGTTGCGGCCGAGTCGCGGCCGCGGAACGCGAGCGGCGATCGTCGACTGGGGCTTCAACGCGTGGGGCGGCAAGTACCCGCCATGGGAGGCCGACGACCAGGTGCCGACGGCCGTCGCCGCGGATCTTGGCCTCCCGGTCTTCTACCCGGGCATCGTGATGGAAGGCGGCGCCGTCGACTTCAACGGCGCCGGCACCGTGCTGACGACCACGTCGTGCCTCCTCCACAAGAACCGCAACGGCGGCCTGCCCCGCCACGAGGTGGAGCGGTATCTGAAGGCGTACTACGGTCAGCAGCACGTCGTGTGGCTCGGTGACGGGATCGCGGGAGACGATACCGACGGCCACGTGGACGACCTTGCGCGCTTCGTCGGTCCCCGCCTGATCGTCACGGCGGTCGAGCCGGATCCGCGCGATGCGAACTTCAAGGTGCTGCGGGAGAATCGGCGCCGTCTCGCGCGTGCCCGCGATCAAGACGGCCGCCCCTTCGAGATCGTCGAGATCCCGATGCCCTCGCCGGTGTTCCACGCCGGGGAACGGCTGCCGGCAACCTACGTCAACTTCTACTTCGTCAATGGGGCGTTGCTCGTGCCCACTTACCGCGACCGGAAGCGGGACCGGCGGGCGCTCGAGACGTTACAGCGCCTGTTGCCGGATCGTGCGGTCGTGGGGATCGACTGCACCGAGATCGCCTGGGGATTGGGCGCCATCCACTGCCTCACGCAGCAGCAGCCGGCCTTCTGACCCCAAAGGGGTCGGAGTCGGTTTCACTTCTTGCCAGAGTGCAACTACTGAAACCGACTCCGACCCGGTACTCAGTTCCCCAGCATCCGGTCAGCGATCTCCTTCACGAACTTCGCGGCCACCACCGCGGTCACTCCCGATGGATCCCGCACGGGATTCAGCTCGACGATGTCGGCACCGACGATGGGGCCGGGCAGGTGGTGGAGGGCCGTGAGCACGTCGCGGACCGATGCGCCGCCGGGTTCATGGTGCGACACGCCCGGGGCAAACGCCGGGTCGAGCACGTCGAGATCGAGCGACACGTAAACCGGTCCCTCGACGTCGAGTGGCACTTCGGGTCGCCAGCGCCTCATCTCGATGACGTCGACGCCGAAGCGGATCGCCTGCGTCCGCTGGTGGGCCGTCATGGTGCGGATGCCGACCTGCACCAGCCGCGCGGCGAGTCCCTCCTCCATGATGCGGGCAAACGGGCAGGCGTGCGAGAGACGGTCTCCCTCGAACTCGTCGTAGAGATCGGGGTGCGCGTCGAAGTGCACGATGGTGAGAGGGCCGTGCAGGCCCCGGTGCGCACGTACGAGCGGATAGCTCACCGCATGATCGCCACCGAGGGCGAGCACGAACCGACCGGCCTCGAGGTGGAGGCGTATGGCCCGCTCGATGGCGTCGGCCGCGGCGGCGCCATGAGGCAGGTCGAGATTGCCGGCATCGCTCAGCGCAGGCTCGTGGTCGAGATCCCGGCCGCTCTCGGTGGTGAGGTTGGAGGCTGGCGA
>JAFNAJ010000240.1 GCA_017860085.1 Acidobacteriota bacterium
ACGCCGGTCTTCGCCTACGAGCCCCTGCTGCGCGTCACCGCCCCGCTGTCCGAGGCACAACTGGTCGAAACGTCCCTCCTCTCACTGGTGACGTTCCAGACGTCGATTGCCAGCAAGGCCGCCCGCATCGTCTGGGCGGCCAGCGGGCGCGACGTCATGGAGTTCGGCAGCCGGCGAGCCCACGGGCCAGAGGCCGCCACCCTCGCGGCGCGCGCGTCGTACCTCGCCGGGTGCGCCTACACGTCGAACGTCGAGGCCGGCCAGCGCTTCGGCATCCCGCTGGCTGGCACGATGGCCCACTCGTGGGTCACGGCCTTCCCCGACGAGATCGAGGCGTTCCGGCACTACGCCAACGTGTTCGGCGATCGCGCGGCCTTCCTCCTCGACACCTACGACACGATCCAGGCCGCCCGCCGCATCGTCGCTTCTGATCTGCGGCCGGCGGCGGTCCGGCTCGACAGCGGCGACCTCGTCTACCTGAGCCGACAGGTCAGGCGCATTCTCGACGATGCCGGCCTCAAGACCACCAAGATCGTGGCGAGCGGCGACATGGACGAGTGGTCGGTGGCGCACGTCCTCGCCCAGGGCGCGCCCATCGACGCGTTTGGCGTCGGCACGGCGCTGAGCACATCGAAGGACGCGCCGGCACTCGGCGGGGTTTACAAGCTCGTGGAAGTCGAACGCGACGGAATGGTGACCCCGGTGATGAAGTTGAGTGCGGGCGGGAAGGCCACCTATCCGGGCCCCAAGCAGGTGTGGCGGCAGCACCGTGGCCACGAGGCGACGAGCGACGTGATCGGACTCGCCCGCGAGGCGCCACCGAGCGGTGGCACGCCGCTGCTCGTCGAGGTCATGCGCGGAGGCCGGCGCACGAGTGCCAAAGACCCCCTCGCTGCCATGCGCCAGCGTCACCTCTCTCTGGTCGACACGCTGCCGCAGGGCGTGCGGATGCTCGAGCCACGCGAGGCCTACCCCGTGTCCCGCTCCTCTGCGCTGCAGGAGCTCACCGAGCATACCGCTGCCGTCGTGGCCGGTGATGGTGGTTAGCCGGCAGGCCGATTACCCGTGGTGATGCACGACCTGTCACAGATCCGCCCGTCGTCTCCGCGGCCCACGGTCCAGGCCCGCTTGAGCGATGGCCGCTTCCTCGAGGCTCCGCCAGGGACGAGGCTCGACGACATCCTGCGCACCGCGACCCGTGACGGCGACGACATGCCCGTGGCCGCCATCGTCGATGGCCTGCTGAGTGAGCTCAGCGAGCCGCTCGACACGGACGCGTCGGTGACCCCCGTGACGCTGCGCGACAGCGACGGCATGCGCATCTACCGTCGGTCGCTGGTGTTCCTGCTCGTCACCGCGGCAGCCGAGGTGTTCCCCGAGGCACACGTCGTGATCGACCACGCGGCCACGACGGCTGGCGCGTATTACTGCTGGGTGAGCGGCCGAGGGCCGTTTTCGCGCGACGAGCTCAACCGCATCGAGGCCCGCATGCGCGAGATCGTGGGCGAGGACGCTCGAATCACCCGGGCGGAGGTGTCGCTCGAGGAGGCCACCGAGATCTTCACGCAGCGCGGGGAAACCGACACCGCACGCCTGCTTGCGCACCGTACGAGGCCGATGCTGCGGCTCTACGAGCTGCGGGGGCGACGCGACTATTACCAGGGCTACATGGTGCCGTCCACCGGCTGCTTGCGCTGGTTCGCGCTCCACGCCCACCCGCCGGGTTTCATGCTGCAGTTCCCGCACCAGAGTCATCCCGCCGAGCTCGACTCGGTGACGCCCTACCCCAAGCTCTTCGCCGTCTTCGAGGAGCACGGCCGATGGCTCGAGCGGCTCGGCGTGAGGGGTGTCGGCGCGCTGAACGACGCCATCGAGGCAGGCCGGCTGCCGGAGATCTCCCTGGTAGGCGAGGCGTTGCACGAGGGCCGCATCGCGCGCATCGCCGACGACGTCGCCCGCCACCGCGATCGGGTCAAGGTCGTGCTGATCGCGGGCCCCTCATCGTCGGGGAAGACGACCTTTTCCAAGCGCCTGGCCGTCCAGTTGCTCGCCAACGGGATCCGTCCCGTACCGGTCGCCCTCGACGACTACTTCCTCGACCGCCACAAGACGCCGCGCGACGAACACGGGGAGTACGACTACGAGTCGCTGCGCTCGCTCGACCTGCCCCTGCTCAACCAGCAGTTCGCGACGCTGCTCGACGGGCAGGCCGTCCGCCTGCCGCATTACAACTTCAAGACAGGCCTGCGGGAGCAGGGCCTCACGGTCAGGCTCGAGTCAGACAACGTGCTCATCGTCGAGGGCATCCACGGGTTGAACCCCGAGCTGCTCCCAGAGCTGCCACACGAGCGCGTCTATCGAATCTACGTCTCGGCACTGACGCAGCTCAACCTCGACAGCCAGAACCGGGTAAGCACCACTGACTGCCGGTTGATCAGGCGCGTCGTCCGCGACGCGCGCAGCCGGGGCTACGACGCCAGCGAAACGCTGCGACGCTGGCATGCCGTCGTCCGGGGCGAGAAGCGGTGGATCTTTCCCTACCAGGAGAACGGCGATGCGATCTTCAACTCCGCGCTCGCCCACGAGTTGGCGGTGCTTCGCCCTCTGGCCGAGCCGTTGCTCCTGAGGGTGCGCCCTGATACGCCGGCCGAGTATGTCGAAGCGAATCGCCTCCTGTCATTCCTCATGTGGGTCAGGCCGGCACCCGTCGACGTCGTGCCGACCAACTCCATCCTCCGCGAGTTCGTCGGCGGGTCGGTCCTCGAGACCTTCAAGTTCGTCACGGGCGACGGGTCGGCTGGGCGGTTCGCCTGAGCGAACGGCCCGTCGAAACGCCGGATTCCCGTCGACTGACGTCTCGGCAGCCTCCTTCTCGATCCGCCTCGCCTGAACTGTTGAACTTCTCCACAGATCAACACTGGCAATACCCTTGCTAGGGCAAAAGGTGCCCCCTGGCGGGCTGCGCCCGCCGGCGTCCTTGTGCGCCACCTCGAGACGCACCGTGTCTGCATCGCGCGGTGCCGGGGTTTCAACCATGCCTGGCAGCACCCGCTTGTGGAACCGGCTCGGGTTCCGTGTCACGGCCATCGTGCTGGCGGTCACGATCCTGACGCTCGGGGCCTTTGCCGCCTTGGTTTTGCGCACCCAGCGCCTCCACCTCGAGGGGCAGGTGAACGAGTCGGCCGCGCTGTTGAGCGACACGATTCGCAACAGCACCTACCTCGACATGCTCGCTGACCGCCGCGAAAGTGCATACGCGGTGATGGAGACGATCGGCCGGCAGGAGGGCATCGACCACGTTCGCATCTTCAACAAGGAAGGACGGATCACCTTCTCCACTGAACAGGAGGAACTGGGACGGTACGTCGACAAACGCGCCGAATCCTGCTTCGCCTGCCACGCGGCCGACCAGCCCATCGTCCGCCTCAACCTCCCGTCGCGCACCCGCACCTATCAGCACGACGGCCACCGCGAGCTGGGGATGGTGACGCCCATCTACAACGAACCGGCCTGTTCGAATGCGGCGTGCCACGTCCACCCGGCCGGGCAGCGCGTGCTCGGGGTCATCGACATCGGCATCTCGCTGGCCAAGGTCGACGCGGCCGTGGCGCGCATGCAGTCGTCGACCACATGGCTGAGCGCCATTGCCATGCTGCTCGTGGGCGGGTTGGTGACCCTGCTCGTGCGGCGCTCGGTCGTGAAACCGGTGCTCCGGCTGGCACGTGGTACGCAACGCATCGGTGGAGGCGATCTCACGCCGATGCCTCCGACGACGAGGACAGACGAGATCGGCCACCTGGAACGCTCGTTCAACTCAATGGCCGAATCGCTTGCGCGGATGCGAGCCGAGCGGCTGGAGCTGCTCGCCTCGCTCGAGCAGCAGGTCGAGGACCGCACGGCCGAGCTCAAGGCAGCCAACGCCCAGCTCGTCCGATCCGAGAAGCTCTCGTCGCTGGGGCGGCTGGCGGCGTCGATCGCGCACGAGATCAACAACCCGCTGGCGGGCATCCTCACGTACGCGAAGTTCCTGATTCGCACGTTGGACGAGGTGCCGGTGTCCGAGGCGACGCGCGAGTCGGCCATCAAGCAGCTGCGCCTGGTGCAGCGGGAAACCGAACGTTGCACGGCCATCGTCCGCAACCTGCTCGAGTTCGCGCGCGAGCGCCCCATCAAGGTGGGCCCGGTCGACCTCCGCGCGGTCATCGACGAGGCGCTCACGCTGCTGAGCAACGAGGCCCGCCTGCGCACCATTACCATCGAGAAGGACTTCTCATCCTTCCGGCTCGTGCATGGCGACGCGGGACAGCTCAGGCAGGCGGTGATGAACATCCTCATCAACGCGAGCGACGCGATGCCCGGCGGCGGCGTCTTGCGCATCGCGACCGTTCCAGACGACGCCAAGCACCTGCTCGATCTGCAGGTTCAGGACACGGGCTGCGGGATCTCGCCCGAGAACCTCCAGAAGGTGCTCGACCCGTTCTTCACGACCAAGGAGAAGGGCACGGGACTCGGTCTCTCGGTGGTGTACGGCATTGTCGAGCGTCACGGCGGGTCGGTGCAGATCGAGAGCGCCGTGGGCCAGGGCACGACCGTGCACCTGCGTCTACCGCTCGTGGACCAGCGTCCACGCGAAGGGTCCGGGCAGGAGGCGCCGGCAGCTGGTCGGACGGTTCAGGGGGTGTCGTAGGGACGAATGGCGCCCATCTATCTGTGGTGGATCGGAGCCGATGCGGCAGATCGACGTCTGCTCGAAGCCACGCGGGCCAGCATCGCCGCGACCTTCGAGGTGGCGACCATGGTTTGGGACGCGCCCGATCGGCCGTCGGACACGTGGGACGCCCGTCGCGGGCAGCATTCGTCCACGGGGATCCTCCGGTGGCTCGTCTCACGCAGGCCCCTGGAGGCCGGGAAGGTCATTGCCGTGACCGAC
>JAFNAJ010000241.1 GCA_017860085.1 Acidobacteriota bacterium
TGAAGGACCCGGCCGCGGTGAAGCTGCTCTCGGACGCGTCGTTGCGCGCGGCCCTGGCAAGCCCCGAGCTGTCGAAGGCGCTGGCGGACCCCGGCCTGATCGCGGCACTCACGGCGCCCGAGCTGCGCATGAAGCTGGCGGACCCCGCTTTGGTGGCGGCGCTCACCAGTCCGGAGCTGCGGGCGATGATCAGCCACCCCGACCTGATGGCGGCACTCTCGAGCTCGGAGCTGCGCGCGGCCATCGCCGACCCGAGCCTCGCCGCTGCGCTCACGAATCCCGAGCTGCGCAAGGCGATTGCCGACCCGAACCTGGTAGCCGCCCTCGCGAAGCCTGAGCTGCGCGCGATGTTGACCGATCCAGGCTTGGTGGCGGCGCTGGCGAGCCCGCAGATCCGCATGGCCCTCGCCCACCCGGGCCTGATGGCCGCCCTCGCCCAACCCGAGCTGCGCATGGCGATCACCAGCGCCGAGTTCGCGAAGGCGCTGGCCAACCCCGACCTGGCCAAGGCGCTGTCGGACGCCTCGCTGAGCGCCGCCCTCAAGAGCCCAGCGTTCAGCCAGGCCCTGAGCCAGGCCCAGGAGCTGCGGGGCAGCGTGAAGTAGCGAACCCCTCGTCCGTCAGCACCGGCGAACGACGATCGGCCCGGGGGCACTCGTTCCCCGGGCCGGTTCACGTACGGCGGGCCATCGAGTAGGATGCGCTGCACTGTTCCCGTGGTGCCTGTTCCAGTGAACCGCCGTCGGACGCATGCGGCCGTGGCCCCGGCCGTCCTCGTTGCGCTCCTCGTCATCGCGGCGCCGGCGCCGGCGCAGCTCGCGAGCACCGAGACCGACGACGTCCGCGTGGTCTACGTGGGTGGGCAGCAGGACTACCTCGTGCCGCACGCGGTGCGGACCTTCCTGAACTCGCTCCGATTTCAGAAGACGCTCTTCGACTGGACGCCGAGCGAGCCCGCCTCGGTCCTGCTGCTCGACTTCGAGGACGCCGGCAACGCGTCGGCCACCGCCGTGCCGCGCAACGCGCTGATGGTGCAGGTTGCGCCGCTCAGCTTCGCGTTCGAGACCATCGCCGGCAACGACCGGATGAACATCATCATGAACCACGAGCTCGTGCACGTGGCGGCGATGGATCAGGCCGCGCGCTCGGATCGGATGTGGCGCCGGCTGTTCGGAGGCAAGGTGTCGCCCGTGGCCGAGCAGCCCGAGTCGATCCTCTACTTCTTCCTGACGACGCCTCGGGTGGCCGGGCCGCGGTGGTACCACGAGGGTGTCGCCACGTTTCTCGACACCTGGATGGCCGGCGGGCTCGGGCGGGCCCAGAGCGGGTACGACGAGATGGTCTTCAGGGCGATGACCGCTGAAGACGCCCTCTTCTACGACCCGCTGGGCCTGGTGTCGGAGGGCACGAAGGTCGACTTCCAGCTGCAGATCAACTCGTATCTCTATGGCACCCGCTTCATGGTGTGGCTGGCCCGCACCTACGGGCCCGAGCGCGTCGTCGACTGGGTTGCGCGGCGCGAGGGCAGCCGCGCCTACTACGCGTCGCAGTTCCGGCACGTGTTCGCAACGACCATCGAGCAGGCCTGGGCGCGGTGGATCGAGGACGAGAAGGCGTTCCAGCGGAAGAACCTCGAGACCGTGCGTGCCGTCCCCCTGACCCAGGCCACCGACATCACGACGCGCGCGCTCGGGTCGGTCTCCCGCGCCTACTACGACCCGGTGGAGCGGCGGCTTTACGCGGCGTTCAACTACCCGGGCGTGGCCGCGCACCTGGGGTTCCTCTCCACCGACACGGGCGTTGCGGAGCAGCTCGCCACGCTGAAGGGGCCGACCGTCTACACCGTCACGTCGCTCGCCCGCGACCCGTCCACCGGCATGCTCTATTACACCGCCGACAACGGGGCGTGGCGCGACCTCATGGTGTTCGACCCACGGACGCGAAAGGAGACCCGGCTGCAGAAGGACGCGCGCATCGGGGACCTCGCCTTCGACTCTGCGAGTCGATCGCTCTGGGGCATCCGACAGCTCAACGGCCTCTGCTCGCTCGTGGAGGTGCGGCCGCCGTACCGAGACTGGACGCTGGTGCACACGTTCCCGTATGGCACGGTCGTCTACGATCTCGACGTCTCGCCGGACGGGACGCAGCTCTCGGCATCGTTTGGCGAGATCTCGGGCAGGCAAAACGTGCGGGTGCTCTCCGTGGAGGGGGTGCGGAGGGGAGATCTCGAGCCGGTCGCACAGTTCGACTTCGGCACCGCGGTGCCGAACAACTTCGTGTTCTCGCCGGACGGCCGGTACCTCTACGGCAGCTCGTACTACACCGGCGTGTCGAACATCTTCCGGTACGAGATTGCGGCCAGGGCGCTCGAGGCCGTGAGCAACGCCGACATCGGCTTCTTCCGGCCCATTCCGCTCGGCGACGACCAACTGATCGTCTTCCGGTACACCGGCCAGGGGCTGCTGCCCGCGCGCATCGACGCCAGGCCGCTCGAGGACGTCGGCGCCATCACGTTCATGGCCGAACGCCTCGCCGAGCAACACCCCGTCCTCAAGAGTTGGAACGTAGGCTCGCCGGCGAAGGTCGACTTCGACGGGATGCGCAAGACGACGGGGACCTATCCGTTGGCTGGCGGCCTGCGCCGCGAGTCGTTCTATCCCATCGTGCAGGGCTACAAGGAAAGCGCCGCGGTCGGGATGCGCTTCAACTTCTCGGACCGCCTCCAACTGAACCGGCTGAACGTGTCCGCCACGTACTCGCCCGACTCGGGGTTGCCCTCAGACGAGCGCCTCCACCTGATGGGCGGCTACGATCGGTTCGACTGGCGGGTGCGTGCGGCGCTCAACAGCGCGGACTTCTACGATCTGTTCGGGCCCACCCAGACGGGGCGCAAGGGCTACTACGCGCTCGTCGGGCACAAGCGCTCGCTCGTCTACGACAGCCCTCGGGCGCTCGACCTCGACGTGAGCGGCGCCATCGCCGGCAACCTCGATCGGCTGCCTCTCTATCAGAACGTGCCCGTCGACGTCGACCGGCTCTACACCTTCAACGCGACGCTCGCGTTCAGTGACATCCGGCGCTCGCTGGGGTACGTGGACGACGAGAAGGGCACCCGCTGGTCGGCCGGGCTGCTGGGGCAGGTCGTGGACGGCATCGCCGTGCCCAAGGTCTACGGCACCTACGACCTGGGCGTTGCGCTGCCCCTTGGCCACTCGTCGATCTGGATGCGCAACGCCGCCGGCTACTCGCCGCGCGATCGCACGGAGCCTTTCGCGAACTTCTACTTCGGGGGCTTCGGGAACAACTACGTCGATCACGGTGACGAGAAGCGCTACCGCGAGTACTACGCGTTTCCCGGCGTCGATCTGAACGAGATCGGCGGTCGCAACTTCGCCAAGTCGGTGCTCGAGTGGAACCTGCCGCCGTGGCGCTTCCGGCGGGTGGGGACGCCGGGCTTCCACGTCACGTGGGCGCGGCCGGCGGTGTTCGTGGGCGGCCTGCTCACCGACCTGGACGATGCGGCGCACCGCCGGAGCGCTGCCACGGCCGGCGCGCAAGTCGATTTTCGAATATCGCTCCTGTCGGCGCTCGACCTGACCCTCTCGGTCGGCGGCGCCGTGGCGGTTGAGGATGGATACCCGCCGAGGCGCGAAGGCATGATCTCGCTGAAGATCCTCAGATGAACCTCGTCCTCGCGCTGCTGCCGGTGCTAGCGTTCCTGCTCGCCCTGGCGATGATGGACAGCTTCAAACTGGTCCGTCCTTCGTCCGTGCTGGCCGCGATTGGGGCGGGTGCGGCTGCCGCGCTCGCGTGCATCCCCCTGCACGAGGCCATCCTTCGCCTTGCGTCGCTCGACACGACCACCTTCAGTCGCTACGTCGCGCCGCTCACGGAAGAGACGCTCAAGGCGCTCTTCATCGTGGTCCTCTTCGCGCGGCGCCGCGTGGGGTTTGCGGTGGACGCGGCCGTCCAGGGGTTTGCCGTGGGCACGGGGTTCGCCCTCGTCGAGAACATCCACTACCTCTGGACCCTGGCCGACGCGCCGAGGCATCTGTGGCTCATCCGCGGGCTCGGCACAGCCATGCTGCACGGCGCCACCACCGCCGTGTTTGCGATGACGAGCCGCACGGTCTTCGAGCGCCACCCCGACCGGCTGTGGCTCGTGTTCTGGCCCGGGCTTGGCGCAGCGATGGTCATCCACTCGGCCTTCAACCACGTGCTGCTGCCGCCGCTGGTGATGACGGCCGTGCTGCTCATCGTGCTCCCGTTGCTGCTGGTTACCGTCTTCCAGCGAAGCGAGCTGGCCACGCGCGAGTGGGTTGGCGCCGGGCTCGACCTCGACGTCGAGCTGCTGCAGCTGGTCCAGTCAGACGCGTTCTGGTTCACGCGATTCGGCTCGTTCCTGCGCGAGCTGCAACGCACGTTTCCGGGCCCGGTTGTCGCCGACATGTTCTGCCTGCTGCGTCTCGAGCTGGAGGTGGCGGTCCAGGCCAAGGCGATGTTGATGGCCCGCGAGGCCGGTCTCTTCGTCTCGGTGGACGATGACCTGGGCGCGGCGCTCGCCGAGATCGACTATCTGCGGGCCTCGATCGGCAGGACCGGCATGCTGGCGCTCAAGCCACTGATGGTGTCGAGCCACCGCGACGACTGGCACCAGTTCCTGCTGGCGCAGACCAAGCCCCAGGCACGGTGGCTGGCGTCGCTCCGCTCGCGGCGGCTTCAAGGCCTCGCGCAGCGTCTCACGACCCGGGGCAGCTGACGGCACCCACGTCGCGCTCGATCGCGTCGAGCACCCGGCCGATGGCTGCGCCGTCCCCGGCGTCACTGGCTGCTGCGCGCTGGAGTTGGGCACCCCAGGTGGCGAGATTGGGGGAGCCCTGCAGCATCGTCGAGTGGATCCGGCGGTAGCGGCTGTCCTTGGTGGCCCACTCGGCCGCGATCGCCTTGCCAAGAGTCCGGACACGTTCGCGGAGCGCGGCCGCGGACGCGGCATCGCGAACCCCACGCAGCGCGTCGTCCCCCTGATCCAGCCAGCCTCGTTGCCCCGCGCCACCGGTCACCAGCAAGACCTTGACCCAGGACCAGTAATCCTCGAATGGCTGGCGCCCGGCATTCCTGGGATCCTTCTCGTGCGCGTTGCGGAACTCCTCCATCCAGGAGTCGACGATCGTCGAGTGGGTGCTCATGTCAGGCCACACGCACGCTTGCGGCTTGCTCCGCGAGGAATTCGGCAACGAACCGATACACGAAGGGGTTGAACGCGAGGCCGACGTGCGTGCCGAGCACCTCGCGGTCCTTCACCGCCTCACCCGTCACGCACATGCGCCAGTCCACGACCCCGTCGCTCCGCGAGTAGATGGCCAGCTCGCGGACCTCGCGCGGAAACCTGTCGAGCGCCTCGACGAACGCGCAGGTGCACGCGCCGGTGTAACACCCGGCGGGCAGGAACTGGTTGTCGTCTCGGGCGAACACGATCTGCCGGACGACATCGTGCGTCCGCAGGACGATGGGGTGTGAGCGGATGCCGCGAAACGGCGCGCCCAGCGTCGTCACCGAGGCGACGAGATCGGGCCGGTGGCTTCCGGCCGAGCGGGCGAGGATGCCGCCAAGACTGTGCCCCACCAGGTGCACGCGCTTGCCCGTGTCGGCGTGTGCCTTGGCAATCGTGGCCAGCAGGCGCTGCAGCAGCGAGTTCGGGCAGTCGGCGTTGCGCCCGATGCTCGATTGGTACGGCCGATAGCCCATGCGCGACAGCCACTGGCGGAACCCAACCATGTAGGTGTCGGTACCAAGGAAGCCGGGCACGGTCACCACCGCGCTGCCGTCGCCGCGAGGCACGCCCAGCCCGTAGAACACCGTCGACGTGTAGAGCAGGAACGAGTCGTAGAATGCGAAGCCCTCGCGCCAGATCGGGAGCTCGTGGACAGGCTCCGACTCCGGGCGGATGCCGCCAGTGGCGGCGAAGGGCGCCG
>JAFNAJ010000010.1 GCA_017860085.1 Acidobacteriota bacterium
AAGTCGCCCGCCCTGGCGAACTCGTACGCCTCGAGGAACATGTCGATTGTCGCGTCGCCGTTGATGTGCAGGGTCAGCGGCACGTTCATGTCGTAGACCTGCGTGACCAGCTTGTTGAGCGTCTCCTGCGGCATCGTCGGCTCGCCGCGCCAGTTCTTCTCGCCGCCGGGGCCGCCGGTCAGGTACGGGGTGCTGAAGTAGGCCGTCTTGCCCTGGGGCGAACCATCGGCCGTGATCTTCACGCCGCCGATCTTGAGGTGGTTGTCGTACTTGCCCCAGCCGCTCACCGGGTTGGCCGCGACGACCTTCTCGAGGTCGGTCATGAACGGGTAGGCGACAACGTCGATGATGTTCGCGCCGGCGGCCGTCGCCCGCTGCATCAGCTCGAGCTCGGACGCGTGCGTCGCGCCCTCGTGGGCCAGGGTCACGCCAAACGAGGCGTAGATCCCCTGGGCGGCTGTCGTGAACTCCGCCTCCTGCTCGAGGGTGGGCTTGGGGAGCCCCGCGAACACGGGAAGGTACGCCGTCTCCATGATGAGGCCGTAGGGCTCCGGCGTTCCTGGCTTGCGGACGATCACGCCGCCTGCCGGGGTCTTCGTCTTCGCCGAGATGTCGAACTGCTTCAGGGCGAGGCTGTTGAGCACGCCGCCGTGCATCGACACGTGGCCGACGATCACCGGGTTGTCGGGAAAGGCCTTGTCGAGATGGTCGCGGTTGAGCAGGTTGCCCTTCGGCATGACGTTCTCGTCGTAGCCGTAGGCCTGGATCAACTCACCCTTGGGGAGCTTCCGCTCCTCGGCGAACTTCTTCAGCGCGGTTACGATCGCGTCGGGGTCCGTTCCGGGGCCCGCCGGCGGCGCGTACAGATTCACCTGGTTGGCCACCGTCAACGCGCTGACGTAGTGGCCGTGTGCGTCGATGAAGCTCGGGATCAGCGTCCTGCCAGCGAGATCCACGACCTTCGTTGCTGTCCCCCGGTGCGCCTTCTCGATGTCGGCGCGGGTGCCGACGGCGAGGATCCTGCCGTCCTTCACGGCCAGAGCCTCGACGGTCGGCTGGGCGTCGTTCACCGTGACGATGTCGCCGCCGGTGTAGATCGCGTCGGCGTCGTGCGCCGACGCCGGCGCGGCACCACCACCCGCACCCGACTGCGCAGGTGTTCCTGACTGGCTGCACGCCACCGTCGCCGCCAGCGCGGCGGCCGCCGCCACCGGCGCCACACTGCGAATGCCCCAACCGGATCGCTTCTCCATTGCATCTCCCTCTATCTGGCCCTGAAGGGCCAGCCCACGCAGGCCCCTCGTCCCCTGACCGGTCATTATCCGTCCTTCCGCCGGGGCCTCGCCGCTGCCCGTCAACCAACTGCGCCGATACCGCTGACGCGAGCACCCGCGCGACCTCGGACCAGTTCTTTCCGGCCCTGCTGCCTGGTGCTCGATCTGCGGATGCCCGGTGCGTCGGGCCTCGACCGCCCGGCGTGCTCGGGTCGGAACCTCTCCCCGTCGCACAGCGTCATAGGCAAGCAAGTGGTTACTTGCATGCCGCCCGGCTGCCCCCGCACCCCATGGACGTCCGCGACCAGCTGATTCACGCCGCGCTGCAGGTGTACTCGCAGGGCGGCAGCCGCGGCGCCACCACCCGACGCATTGCCGAGCTCGCCGCGGTGAACGAGGTCACCCTCTTCCGCCACTTCGGCTCGAAGGACGCGTTGATCTCGGCCGCACTCGGCTGGCTGGCCGAGCGAGCCCTCGCGCTGCGCCTGCCCGAGCAGCCGTCGAACCCCCGCGCCGAACTCACGGCGTTCTGCCGAGCCCACCACCGCGGCATCTACGAGAACCGCGCGCTCATCCGCAAGACGATGGCGGAGTTCGAGGAACATCCCGAGGGCGCGGCCGTGGCGCGCGAGATCACGGCCGGGATCGAGCGCGAGCTGCAGGGCTACCTGTCGCGACTTCGCCGTGCCGGGAGAGCGGGGGGGCGATGGCGTATCGGGACCGCCACCGCCATGCTGATGGGGACCTTGTTTGCCGATGCGGTCGGCCGCGACTGCATGCCCGAGCGCTATCCCGCCTCGGCGGACCAGGCCGTGGCCGAGTACGTCGAGCTCTTCCTGCGAGCCGTGGGCGCGACGCCAGCGTCTCGCGCCATATCCCGATGAGGAGGTGCCTTTCCGTGTCCGCCGAGCCCGGTAAGCATCGCATTGGTTTCATGAGGGAACAGCCCCTGCCTGCGATCCTCGCGGTCCTGCTCACCGTCGCGATGTTCGGGCCCGCCGTCGTCCTGGCACAGGTGCCCGACGGAGCCGCGCGCGCACCTGAGCGCGTGGTCCTGACGCTCGACGATGCGTTGGCCGTGGCCGAGGCTCGGAGCGAGCAGGTGGCCATTGCCGCAGCGGGGGTCGACCGCGCCCGAGGTGGCGAACGGCTCGCGAGGAGCGAGCGTTTCCCCCAGCTGTACGGCGCGGCCTCCTACGATCGGTCGCTCGCCTCGGAATTCGAGGGCCTGTTCGATTCGGCCGATTCGGGCGCGTCGTGCGATCCGCTGCAGGCGAACCCGGATGCGCCGCTCGCCGACCGCGTGGCCGAGCTCGAGCGCGCCTACGGGTGTGAGCCATCCAGCGGGTTCTTCGGCGACGACGTCGAGCTGCCGTTCGGCCGCAAGGACACCTATCGCCTGAACCTCGTCCTGACCCAGGCGCTCTACGCGGGCGGACGCATTGCGGCACAGGAGCGACAGGCACGACTCGCGCGCGAGAATGCGAGCCTCGCGCTTTCCTCGACACGGGCCCAGCTCGCACTCGACGTGACGCGGGCGTTCCTCGACGCGGCCCTGGGCGACCGCCTGGTGGCGATCGCGCAGGCCGCGTACGAGCAGGCCGATCGCGCTCTCGACCAGACGCGCGCCCAGCGCCAGGCCGGCCGTTTGTCGGAGTTCGAGCTGTTGCGTGCGCAGGTGGACCGCGACACGCTGCAGCCCGAGGTGATCAGGCGCCGGGCGTCACGCGAGCTGGCCTACCTGCAGCTGAAACAGCTGCTCGAGCTTCCGTCTTCGATGGACGTGCAGCTCGCCGCCGTCCTCGAGAGCGACGTCGCGCCAGCCGAGCGCTTCGGTGCCGCGATTGCCGAGGTCGAGGGTGGCGTCGTGTCCCGCGAACGCAGCGGCGTCACGCAGGCCGAGCAGGCGGTGACGATCAACGAGGCCGGCGTGCGCATCGCGCGGGCCGAGCGCCTGCCCAGCGTTTCACTCGTCTCCTCCTACGGGCTGGTCAACTACTCGGGCGTGCCGGCCTTCGACGATTTCCGGACGAACTGGACGCTGGGAGCGCTGGTGCAGGTACCGCTCCTCACCGGTGGGCGTCTCGCGGCCAACGAAGCGATCGCCCGGGCCGATGTCGAGGAGGCTCGTCAACGTGTGAAGCTCGCACGCGAGCTGGCCGACCTCGACGTTGAAAGCGCGCGCCAGGAACTGGCGTCGGCGCGAGCTGCCTTCGACGCGACGGCCGGCACGATTCGTCAGGCCGCACGGGCCTACGAGATCGCCGAGCTCCGCTACCGCGAAGGGCTCTCGACGCAACTCGAGCTTTCCGACGCCCGCCTGCTCCTGCAGCAGGCCGAGGCCAACCGCGCAGTCGCCGGCCGCGACCTGCAGCTCGCGCGGGTCCGCCTCGCCTTGCTGCCCGATCTGCCCCTCACCACGACCGGTGCGGCAGGTGGGGCCGCGGCAGGGCAGCGGCTCGTCACGGCGCTTTCCGCGTCTGGCGCCACCGGTGCGGCCGGCGGTGGTACCCCAACGTCGATAGCAGGAGTGCAACAGCGATGATCCGAGGACGAATCGTTTCGAGGTGGGGATCGCTCGTCGCGCTCGGCGTGGCCGCCGCGGCCTCGGCGGCCTGCGGGCGGCCGGGAACAGGTGGAGAGGCGAGACCGGCCGAGCCGGCCGTGGTCGAGATTGGCCCGGAGAACGTGGTGACCGTGGTCCGCGAGGAGATCCGCGTCGGGCCCCTCGTATCCGGCGAGCTACGACCCATGCACGAAGCCCGCGTGCGCGCGGAGATTGGGGGCGCCGTCCTCAGGGTCGTGCCCGAGGAAGGGCAGTTGGTGACGAAGGGCGCGCTCCTCGCCGTGATCGAGGCCCCGACGCAGCGCGACGCAGTGACGTCGGCGCAGTCGTCCCTCCGCTCGGCCGAGCAGTCCCTGGCGGTAGCCACGCGCGAGGCACAGCGCGCCGAAACCCTGCTCGCGGCAGGGGCCATCGCCGAGCGCGACCTCGATCTCGCGCGCAACGCCGCCACGGCGGCCCAGGCGCAGGTCGCCGACGCGCGCACACGGCTCATCTCAGCCGAGAAGACCCTCGGCGATGCCACGGTCCGCGCACCGATGACCGGCATCGTCAGCCGCCGGCACGTCGGCGCGGGTGACGTGGTTGGCCCTGGCGCCGAGCTCTACACGATCATCGATCCGTCGAGCATGCTGCTCGAGGCGAGCGTGCCGTCGGGTGAGCTCGCGGCGGTCAAGTTGGGGGCCCCCGTCGTGTTCGAGGTTCGAGGCTACCCCGGTCAGACATTCGAGGGACACATCGAGCGCATCAGCCCCGTGGCCGATCCGGTGACGCGGCAGGTACCGATCTTCGTGGACATCCCCAACAGCGGGTCACAGCTCGTGGCCGGCCTCTTCGCCGAGGGCCGCATTGCCCGCGAGACACGGATGGCCCTCGTCGTGCCAGACACGGCCGTCAACACGGCCGGCGCACGTCCCTGGGTGATGCGCGTGCGCGGCGACGTGGCCGAGCGGGTGGACGTGACGTTAGGACTCCGCGACGAGCGGACTGAGCGCGTCGAGATCACCGGAGCCGTTGCTGAAGGCGATCGCCTCCTCGTGGGCGCGGCCCAGGGCATCAGCCCGGGCACCCCCATCCGGGTTCGCGAACCTCAGCCAGGGGAGTAGGCCGTGTACATCTCCGACCTCGCAATCCGCCGGCCGGTCGTCACCGTCGTCGCGATGCTGGCGCTGGTCGTGTTCGGCCTCTTCGCGCTCTTCGCGCTGAAGACCGACGAGTTCCCCGACGTGTCGCCTCCCATCGTGTCGGTGACGATCCCGTACCCCGGCGCCTCGCCCGACACCGTGGAACGCGAAGTGATCGACCCCATCGAGGAGGCCATCTCCGCCATCAGCGGCGTGGACAGGATCACCTCGTCGTCGCTCGACAGCTTTGGAGTGATGACCGTCGAGTTCGTGTTTGCGAAGGACCTGCAGGAGGCATCGCAGGACATCCGCGATGCCATCTCTCAGATTCGCGCGGACCTGCCGCCAGAGATGGAGGAGCCCATCCTCGCCCGGTTCGATCCGAACGACTTCCCCATCGTGCAGTTGGCGCTGGCCTCGCGCACGCTGGGCGGCGGCGAGCTGACGCGCATCGCCGATCCCGGGCTCACGCGCGCCCTGCGCAGCGTGCCTGGTGTCGCAGAGGTCCGGGTGGTCGGCGGCGTCGAGCGCGAGCTCACGGTCGAGCTCGACCCCAGGGCCCTCCGGACGGCCGGCGTGAGCGTGGGGGAGGTCGTGCAGGCGCTGCAGACGCAGAACCTGGCCGCGCCGGTCGGGCGCCTCAACCGGCCGCTCGAGGAGCGCACCGTCAGGTTGAGGGGCCGCCTCGACCGCCCCGCGGACTTCGAGCGGCTCGTGGTGGCTCAGCGCAATGGGAGGCTGATCCGACTCGGCGACATCGCAACGGCCAAGGACGGAACGGAGGAGCCGCGCAGCGCCGCGTTCTACAACGGCCAGGAGGCCGTTGGCATCGAGATCATCAAGGCCGACGGGTTCAGCACCACCGACGTGAGCGCGCGCGTCGGCGCACGGGTGGCACAACTCCGGACCACGCTGCCCGCCGAGGTCGAGTTGCTCGTGGCGAGCGACGCCGGCCCGCGCGTGGCCAACTCGGTGGCCGACGTCGAGGCGGCGCTCATCGAGGGCGCCGTGCTCACCGTGCTCGTGGTGTTCCTGTTCCTGAACTCGTGGCGGTCCACCGTGATCACCGGGCTGGCCCTGCCGGTCTCGGTGCTGGCCTCGTTCATCGCCGTGTGGATGTTCGGGTTCACGCTGAACACGATGTCGCTGCTGGGCCTGTCGCTGGCGATCGGCATCCTCATCGACGATGCGATCGTGGTGCGCGAGAACATCGTGCGTCACGTCGAGATGGGGAAGGACCACCTCACGGCGTCCCGCGAAGGCACGTCCGAGATTGGCCTCGCGGTGGCCGCCACGACGCTGTCGATCGTGGTCGTGTTCATTCCCATCGCGTTCATCGGCGGCCTCGGTGGACAGTGGTTCAAGCCGTTCGCGCTCACCATCGCGTGTTCGGTGCTGGTCTCGCTGTTCGTCTCGTTCTCGCTCGACCCGATGCTCTCGGCCTACTGGCCTGATCCGCACGTGCCTCTCGAGCGCCGTGCCTGGCTCTCACGCATCCTGGCGCGGTTCAACGCGTGGTTCGATCGCCAGGCGGAGGGTTACAATTCCCGAGTCCGACAACTCGGAGTTCCTGATCAACGTCGAGACGCCACCCGGGTCGAGCATCGACTACACGAAGGTGAAGGCGCTCGAGGCGGCGCGTCTGGCGCGCGCCCTGCCTGAGGTGGCCTACACCTATACGACCGTGGGCGGGAGGACGGGTGCGGTGGACGAGGCCACCGTGTTCGTGCGGCTGACGCCCAAGTCGTCGCGCAGCCGGCACCAGACCGATGTGGAGAGCGCGCTGCGCGCGCACCTGATCCGCCTCGGCGGCGTGACGGCGAGCATCGGCAGCGGCAACTTCGAGAATCAGAAGCAGATCCAGCTGCAGCTGCAGGGGCCAGACTCCCGAGAACTGACGCGCCTGGCCGAGCGGATGAAGCGCGAAGTCGAGCAGGTGCCAGGCGCTGTGGACGTGGGCCTGTCGACACGCGGACAGAAGCCCGAGGTCGAGGTGGCGCTCGACCGTGCGCTCGCGGGCACGGTCGGGATCACGGTGGGCCAGGTGGCCCAGACCCTGCGCGTGGCGTTCGCCGGGCTCGACGTGGGCGACTGGGTGGACCCGAGCGGCGAGACCCGCGACGTCTACGTGCGGCTCACCCCCGAGGCGCGCCGGAACCCATCCGACCTCGCCAAGCTGCCGCTGTTCGTCACCGACGGTGAGGGCCGGAGCGTGAGCGTGCCGATCGATCAGATCGCCACGATCTCGCCGGGACTCGGCCCGGCCAGAATCGATCACCTCGATCGCGAGCGCGTGGTGGCCGTGCAGGCCAACACCGACGGCCGCCCGCTCTCGGACGTGATCACCGAGGTGAATCGCCGGTTGGCCGATGTGCCGCTGCCTGCCGGCTACAGCCTGCGGCAGGGCGGCGAGACCGAGGAGCAGCAGGAGGTATTCGGGCAGATCTTCGCCGCGCTGGGCCTGGCCATCCTGCTGATGTACCTGGTGCTCGTGGTGCAGTTCGGGTCGTTCCTCGACCCAATCGCGATCATGATCTCGCTGCCGCTCTCGCTCATTGGCGTCATGCTGGCGCTGCTCGTCACCGGCTCGACGATCAACATCATGAGCATGATCGGCGTCATCCTGCTGATGGGCATCGTCGCGAAGAACGCCATCCTGCTCATCGACTTTGCGAAGTCGTCGGAGGAGCAAGGCATGCCGCGGCGCGAGGCCATCATCGAGGCTGGGCGCGTGCGGCTGCGCCCGATCCTGATGACGACCTTCGCGCTCATCGCGGGGATGATTCCGATTGCCATCGGTGCCGGGGAGGGAGCTGACTTCCGGGCGCCGCTGGGCCAGGCGGTGATCGGCGGCGTCATCACGTCCACCGTGCTGACGCTGCTGGTGATCCCGACCTTCTACGACATTCTCTGTGGTTGGCGCGACTGGCTCATGGCGCGCGTGACGGGTCGGCGGCCGGCACGCTTCGTGGAACCGGGAGTCGTCCCGCCGGGACTTGGGCCCGACCGGTCCTGAGTCGCCTCGACAGACTCGCCCGTCCTGAAGAAGCGCCTGTCGCCAGGCGGCCGGAGGGTCTAGCGGACCGCGCTCGCACGGCGACTTGGCCCGCCACCGCCGTGGTAGAGTCTGGGGCTGATGAATCCTTCTCCGTCCGATCTTCGCGAGCGTGTTCGTGCGTTCGTGCGGGACGAGCTGTTCCCGCTCGAGCCGGCGTTTCTCAACGCGCCCCTGTCGGAGGTCGGGCCTCGGCTCGACGCGCTGAGGGCCCGGGTGAGAGAGATGGGCCTGTCGACGCCTTCGCTGCCGAGGGCCTGGGGCGGGCTGGGGCTGTCGCTGACCGAGTTTGCCTCGATGAGCGAGGAGCTCGGCCGGTCGCCTCTCGGGCACTACGTCTTCAACTGCGCCGCGCCGGACATCGGCAACATGGAGCTGCTACTGCACCACGGGAGCCAGGCGCAGCAGGCGCGCTGGCTGCGGCCCCTGGTTGACGGTCGCATCCGGAGCTGCTTCGGCATGACCGAACCGGAGCATGCCGGCTCGAACCCCGTGATGCTGAGCACGACCGCCGTCAGGGATGGCGACGACTACGTGATCAACGGCCACAAGTGGTTTGCGTCGTCGGCCGAGGGTGCCGCGCTCTGCGTCGTGATGGCGGTGACCGATCCCGGTGCGGCGCCCCACGCGCGCGCCAGCCAGATCATCGTGCCCACCGATGCGCCGGGCTACCGGCTGGTGAGGAACATCCCCGTCATGGGGCACGTTGGCGAGCAGTACTTCAGCCACGGCGAGCTGCGATTCGACAACTGCCGCGTGCCGGTCGGGAACCGCATCGGGGCCGAGGGCGCTGGGTTTGCGCTGGCCCAGGAACGCCTGGGGCCCGGGCGCATCCACCACACGATGCGGTGGATTGGCATGGCCGAGCGAGCGTTCGATCTGATGTGCGAACGTGCCGCCCGGCGCGAGATCAAGCCGGGGCAGCCGCTGGCGACGCGCCAGGCGGTGCAGTTCATGGTTGCCGACAGCCGGGCCGAGATCCACGCGGCCAGGCTGATGGTGCTCGATGCCGCCGCGAAGATCGACCGCGAGGGCCCGAAGGCGGCGCGCCACGAGATCTCGATGATCAAGTTCTTCGTCGCCAACGTGCTGCAGCGGGTCGTGGACCGCGCCATCCAGGTGCACGGCGGTCTTGGGGTGACCGACGACACCGTGCTGTCGTTCTTCTATCGCGCCGAGCGGGCGGCGCGGATCTACGACGGGCCTGACGAGGTGCACCGGGGCGTGCTGGCGCGCCAGGCGCTCAGGCCGTACGGCGTCGAGGTCGAGCTGTGACTGAGGGCGTGGCGCACGACGCGACCGACCCGTCGGCGCCCGATCGTCCGCGGGCCGTGCGCGCAGGGGAAGAACTCGACGTGCCGCGCCTCGAGGCGTGGCTTCGGGGACACGCGCCAGGCGACTGGAAGGGCCCACTGGACGTGGAGCAGTTCCCGGGCGGGTACTCGAACCTCACGTACCTGCTGCGGGCGGGTGCCTCCGAGTGGGTGCTGCGGCGGCCACCCGTCGGCGCCAGCATCCGCACGGCGCACGACATGGGGCGCGAGTACCGCATGCTGACGCGATTGCGGCCCGTGTTCCCCTGCGTGCCGCGGGCCATTGCGGCCTGCGACGACCCATCGGTGATTGGCGCGCCCTTCTATGTCATGGACCGCGTGAAGGGCGTCATCCCACGCACCCGGGCAGTGCTCGCGCGGCTGGTTCCCGGCGAGGAGGCGGTTCGCGCCCTCGCGCGTCGGCTGGTGGACACGCTGGCGGCGCTCCATGCCGTGGATTGGGCCGCAGCCGGCCTGGCCGACCTCGGGCGACCCGAGGGATACGTGGCCCGACAGGTCGGGGGATGGACCGAGCGCTACCTGAGAGCCCGAACCGACGATTTGCCGGAGGTCGAGCGCGCCGCTGCGTGGCTGCAGGCGCAGCCGTCGGCCGCGGCAGAGGCGGCCATCATCCACAACGACTTCAAGTTCGACAACCTCGTGCTCGATCCAGGCGACCCGACCAGAATACTGGCCGTGCTCGACTGGGAGATGGCAACGCTGGGCGACCCGCTGATGGACCTCGGCACGAGCCTCGGCTACTGGGTCGACCGTGACGATCCGCCCGACTGGCAGCGGATGGTGCCCGGCGGCGTGACCCTGGCGCCTGGGATGCTGTCGCGCGAGGACGTGGTCGCCGCCTACGAGGCGGTTTCGGGTCGAACCGTGGAACGCCCCGTGTTCGTCTACGTCTTCGGCGTGTTCAAGGTGGCGGTGATCGCGCAGCAGATCTACGCGCGCTACCGGCAGGGGCTCACGGGCGACCCTCGCTTCGCGGGCCTCGGCCACGTCGTCGCAGGCTGCGGCCAGATGGCCTGTCGCGCCATCGATCGGCAGCGGATCGGGCGGCTGGGCGATTGAGGGCAGGGCCGGTCCGCGCTGAGCTAGGCCGAGCAGACCCGACGCAGCTCCTCGAACAGGACCTCTCGCTCGCGGCGGAGCCTCTCGATCGAGGCTCTGATGTCGGCGAGCCTGTCCGGCGTGTCGTGCACGGCGCGCGGGCTGGCGTCGAGACGCACGTGGGAACGAGACAACGGACGAGCCGGCAGGAGGGCAGCAGCAGTGGCCATGGCTGCCGGTCGTATCGGCTCGACCGGGCCGCGGCTACATCCCCGACCAGATCGGTCCCGAGGCTCCGGGGTCCGAACCCGTGAACCCTGGCATCCCAGCACCCTCAGGTCAAGAGACGGCCAGCACCCCCGATTGTCGCGGTTGCGCCGAGTGGCGCCAGTCCTCGACGACCTGGTCTGCCGTCTTGATCTGCGCGGCGGCATCGGTTACGTACCACGTCTTGAAGTACTCGAGTCCCTGGACGTGGGCCTCGTTGGTGAACGCCTGCATCGCGTCGCTCACCCACACGAGGTCGTACCCGCGCTGGAACGCGTCGCCGGCGGTGTGACGCGCGCAGCAGTCCGTGTGGAGGCCCGTGATGTAGAGCCTCGTGATGCCGCGCCGCCTCAGCTCGGCGTCGATATCGGTGCTGACGAACGGGCTGTAGGTCGTCTTGTCGATCACGAGGTCGCCCGGCTTCGGCGCGATGTCGGGAACGATCTCGGCCTGCCACGTCCCCTTCATGGCGTGCGGCGGCCACTTCGCGAGCTCGGTGTCGGCCGGCGTGTGAGCGTCGGTCGCGTACACGACGGCGACGCCCGTCTCACGCGCGGCGTCGAGCAGTTTCTTGAGGGTCGGCACAATCGCCTGGGCGCGCGCCTGGTAGTCGGCGCCGCCCGCGTCGGCGATGACGCCACCTGCGAACACGAAGTCGTTGGCGAGATCGATGACGAGGATCGCGCTCTTTCCGGGTTGCGCTGCTGGATCTGGGGACATGCGGACCTCCCATTGGTAGAAGGGTTCACCGGCGAGGGGCCGCTTGGGTAACGCCTTGGCCCGCTGTGGATGACGGGCCGCTCTCGCCGGGGCGCGGCCTCAGCCGCGCGACACGTTCACCGGAGCCTCCACGCGTGTGGCCCCGGCCACTCCAATCTCGATGTTACCAGAAATGGGGATACTCATCTCTTCCAGCGGGGTCGGGGAAGGAGATGAGTATCCCCGTTTCTGGTAACAGACCCGCCGGAAAAGATGAGTGTCCCCATTCCTGGCTCATCCGTGGCGGTGCGATGCGGGCAGGCCGAACCGCGACGCGGTGTCGCCCTCGAAGTCGAACTCCACGAGCACCGCCGGCTCGCTGCCCTCGATCCAGCCATCGTGGCCGGGTTCGATGACGACGAACGCCGGCGCGGTATAGTCACGCGTGCACCCGTCCGGGAACCGGATGCCGATCCGTCCCTGCGCCAGGAAGCCCACGTGGGCATGCATGCAGAGGTCCGTGCCCACGGTCGGCTTCACGTGCGTCGACCACCGGAACCCCGGCGGGTAGATCAACCGGCGGATGCGGCCGGGGCCTGCGTGGCCAATGTCCACGCGAACACCGCCGATGTCGCGGCGCTCAGTCCCCGTCATCGGGGCGACCAGCGGAGACTCGGTGCTCATCACGATCCTCCTGCGTGCAGCGGGGGTCAGGCCTTGCATTGTTGCAGGGTCCCCATCGGATGCAAAATTCAAGATCTGACCCCGATGGCGCGCGAGCGACTGAGGAGCGTGGCGGGCGTGGTGGCAGTGCTCACCCTGGCGGGTGGGGCGCTCGGCGCCGAGCGTCTGGCCGACCTCATGAAGGCCACCAGGACCGTCGCCGAGATCCCCGCGTTCGAGAACGACTACGTCCGCGTGTCCTACGCGCTGCTCGAGTACCCGCCAGCCGAGCGCCGCGTCGCCGAGTCGCGCCCCGTCGTTCTCTACGTTCGCGTGAAGGCCGAGGGGCGGTTCGTCAACACGCGGCTGCTTGATCCCCCTCGCGCGTCGCGTCCCTTGTGGCAGCCCGGCGTCGTGCCGCGGGGCGTCCACATCGAGGTGCTCAAGTGGCCGCCGGCTCCGCCAGCCCTCGGTGAACCAGGGACCGACCCGCCCAGCGACGCGCTCGAGGAGGAACACTGGGAGGCCGGCCGCTTGGTCATGGCAACGTTCCGTCCCCAGGACTACGCCGTCGGAACGGGCCGATTCCCGTCGGTGACGACGTTTCTCTCGGAGGGTGTGGTCGAGGTCTGGAACCGCGGCCTGCGCCGGAGGATGGGAGTACAGGCTGGTGATGCCTTCTGGTTCGAGGCCGCGACACGGATCACCAACATCGATGACTACCCGATAGGTGCTGCGATCGTGCAACTGACCTCGCGGTGAAGCAGGCCGACGACCGGGGCCTGACGAGGACTCTGACGTGGCCGGGCGGCGAGACACCCGCCCTTCCTGTGCGCTTGCCAGTCACTTGCCCGAGGACGCACACTGTCCTGCATGTCGACCTTGACGGAGTCCCTTCCACGCCGCACGTTCTGCCTCGTCACCCTTCTCGCCGCCCTGGCCATCGCGGCACCCGTGCGGTCGCAGGCACCTGCGGCCTCCAGCTCGGCCCAGGCGACGATCTCGGTCGAGCGTCTCGCGCGCCTCGACGCGTTCATCGAGCGGCACGTGAACGAGCGCCGGATCGCTGGCGGTGTCATGCTGGTTGCCCAACACGGACGCATCGTTCATCTGAGGAGCTTCGGCAAGCTCGACGTCGATCGCGGCGTGCCGATGAGCGACACGGCGCTGTTCCGCATCGCGTCGATGACCAAGGCCATCACGAGCGTCGCCGTGATGCAGTTGGTCGAGGACGGCAGTCTGCTCTTGAGCGACCCTGTCGCCAAGTACTTGCCGGCGTACACGAACACCACCGTGGCAGTCCTGCCGACATCAGGCTCGTCGGGAGGAATGTCGACGGTTCCGGCCAAGCGCCCCATCACCATCCGCCACCTGCTGACGCACACGGCCGGCATCTCCTATGGTACGGGACCCCTCGAGGCTCAGTACAAGGCGGCCGGCGTGTTCGGTTGGTACTGCGCGGATCGCGACGAGACCATGGGCGCCATGGTCGACCGCCTGGCGGCCTTGCCGTTCGAGGCGCACCCCGGAGAACGCTGGGTCTACGGGTTTGGCACCGACATCCTCGGGCGGGTCGTCGAGGTGGTGTCGGGCCTGTCGCTCGACGAGTACTTCCGGCGTCACATCTTCGAGCCGCTGAAGATGCGCGACACCTTCTTCTTCGTGCCACCCGAGAAGAGTGCGCGTCTCGCCACGGTCTACTCGGCGCAGGCTGATGGCACCATCGCGCGCGCCCCGGAACAGGGATCAGCAGGGCAGGGGGCCTACGTCGTGGGACCCCGGAAGTGCTTCTCTGGTGGTGCCGGCCTCGTCTCGACAATTACCGACTATGCGCGGTTCCTGCAGATGCTGCTCGATGGCGGGTCGCTCGACGGCGCGCGCGTGCTGAGCCCCGCATCGGTGGCGTCGATGACGTCCAACCACGTGGGTTCGCTGTACAGCGACGGGGACCTTGGTTTCGGTCTCGGGTTCGAGGTCGTGGATCACCTGGGCCGCGCTGGGCGGCTCGGGGCCGTGGGCGAGTTCAACTGGGGCAGCGCCTACTATCCACGCTACTGGGTCGATCCTGCGCACGGCGTCGTGGCCATCTTCATGACGCAGCTCATCCCGGCTGGCGGTCTCGATCTGTCGGCTCGAATCAAGAGTCTCGTGTATCAAGCGATCGAGACCCAGAGGTTCTGAATCCTACCTGTCGTCATCCAGTCCGAGAATCGCGTGCAGTAGAACGTTCGTGCCGTTCGTGATGTCCTCGGGCCGGGTGAACTCACGTGGCGAGTGGCTGATGCCCCCCACGCTGGGCACGAAGATCATGCCGATGGGGCCGAGGCGTGCCATCTCTTGCGCGTCGTGGCCCGCGCCACTCGGCATCGACTTGCGGCGGAGGCCGAGCCTCGCCGCGGCCTCGTCAATCGTTCGGCGCACGCGCGTGTCGGTTGGCGCAGGGACCGTGTCGCTGGTCAGCGTGAAGGTGAAGGTCGTGCCCGTGTCCTGCGCAGTCAGTTCGACCTCGCGCTGCACGTCCTGGCGGATCGCGTCGATGACCGACGCGTCGAGGTCGCGAATCTCGAGGCTCGTAGCCACCTTGCCCGGGATGACGTTGTAGGCGCCCGGAAACGCCTGGATTCTTCCGACCGTCGCCACCTGGCGTCCCGGCCGGGCTCGGGCCACGCGGTTCACGGCGTCCACGTAGCGCGCTGCCGCGAGGAGTGCGTCGCGTCGTTGCGCCATGGGCGTCGTCCCCGCGTGGTTGGCGGACCCCTCGATGGTCACGTCCCACCACTTGATGCCGACGATGCCCTCGACCACGCCGATGTCGACGTCCTCGGCATCGAGAATGCCCCCCTGCTCGATGTGCAGCTCGAGGTACGCGGCGATGTCGCCGGGCTTCCGGATGGCCTGCGCGAGCCTGTCGGGATCGCCGCCGATGCGGCGGATCCCCTCGCGGACGGTGGCCCCGCTGTGGGTGGTCCGCGCGAGATCGTCGTTGCTCAGGCCCGCCGTGATGGCCATGGAGCCAACCGTGCCGCCCTCCTCGTTCTGGAAGATGACGACCTCGAGCGGGTGACGGAGCGCGACCCCCTGCTCGGCGAGCGACTGGGCCACCTCGATCGCGGCCATCGATCCGACATTGCCGTCGTAGTTGCCCCCCTGCGGCACCGAGTCGATGTGCGACCCGACGACGATCGGCTTCTTGCCCGGGTCGGCGCCGGCCCGTCGTCCCACGATGTTGCCAGCGGCGTCGATGACGACGTCGAGCCCGGCGTCGCGCATCAACTGGATGACGTAGGCGCGGCCTTGAAGGTCCACGTCGGAGTACGCCACGCGAGTGACGCCCCCTTCCGGGTTCTTTCCGAATCTCGACAACTCCAACAGGTGCCCGTTCACGCGCTTGCCGTTGATGCGAAGGTCGGGCCCATGACCCGCAACCGTCACCGAGAGAGCGGTCAGGACGACCTGGAGACACGCGGCCAGTCGGACTCGTCGATCCATCGGAGATTCCTCACTCCTGGGGCTGGCGAATTCGTGCCACCCAGCCCCCGCCTTCGGCCATCCGGATCCGCACGCTGGATGCGCTGGTCACTTCAGTTGTCGTGCGGCGAGTGTCCTCGCCCCAGCGGTTGGCGTTGACGCCGTCAGCCCAGACCTCCATGCGGAACGCTCCCGCCGGCAGGAACGAGAGGTCGACGTCGAGCTCGCGCGGTGTCCAGTCGGTCATCGCGCCGACGTACCACTCGGCACCGCTCCGCCGGGCCACCACCACGTAGTCGGCGAGGCGGGCGTCGAGCACGCGGGTCTCGTCCCACACCGTCGGCACGGATTCGAGGAAGGCCATGGCGTCGGGCTCGCGCGCGTAGTTCGAGGGACTGTCGGCCAGCATCTGGAGCGGGCTCTCGAAGACCACGTACATCGCCAGTTGGTGGCACCGTGTGCCCTGGCTCATGGGGCGCGAGAAGAGCGGGGCGAACGATCCGCGCGCGGCGTTGACCATCGCGCCCGGCGTGTAGTCCATGGGGCCGAGGAACATCCGCGTGAACGGCAACGTCACGTCGTGTTCCGGGTGTACGTGGGTACTCCACTTGCTCCATTCCATGCCCCGGACACCCTCGACGGTCATCAGGTTGGGCCAGGTCCGGGTCATCAGCGCGGGTCGGATGCCGCCGTGGTAGTCGACGAGCAGGCGGCGCTTCGCCGCTTCCCGCGTGACGCGGTGGTAGAAGTTCACGATCGCCTGGTCGTCACGCTGCATGAAGTCGATCTTCAGGCCCTTGATGCCCCATCGCTCGAAGCGGTCGAGTGCCGCATCCAGTTGATCGTCGAGGGTCTTCCAGATCACCCAGAGGATGATCCCCACGTTGCGCTCGCGCGCGTACGCCGTCAGCGCGTCCATGTCGATCGCCGGCACCACCTGCAGCGCGTTGCCGAGCACGTACCACCCTTCGTCGAGAATGACGTACTCCAGGCCGTGCCTCGCCGCGAAGTCGATGTAGTGCTTGTACGTGTCGGTGTTGACGCCCGACGTGAAGTCCACGCCGGCGACGTTGACGGCGTTCCACCAGTCCCACGCCACCTTGCCCGGTTTGATCCACGACGTGTCGGCGATCTGCGAGGGTGTCGCCAGCAGATAGACGAGCGGATTCGTGATGAGGTCGCCGTCCCGGCGCGCGATGCCGAGCAGCCGCCACGGGTACGTGCGGGTGCCCCTCGTCTTGGCGATGTAGTCGGCCGGCGTCGCCACCCGGACGTGGCGGTCCTTCTCCCGCCGCTCCTCGAGCGCCACGGGCGGAAAGATCGCGTTGAGGCCGTTGCCGCCCATCCCGCGCAGCCACAGGCCCGGGTAGTCGTCGACGTCCGACTCGGCGATCGCGATCTTCACGCCGTCGGCGTCAACCACCACCGGGATCGACGCGAGGTTCGTCGACGAGAGGTCGCCGAGCGCGCGAGGCAGGAAGTGCCGCTCGTTGTGAGAGAAGAAGCTCTCCTCTTCGGGATAGAAGGCGGTGTAGTCCCCGGTGAAGCGGAAACCCGCCTCTTCTCGTTGCACGGTGACCTCAGCGGCCGGCCACGCTGTCTCGAACCGGTAGGCGACGCCCTCGTTGTAGGCGCGAAACACGACCGCATAGCCGCCCGACATTTCCAGACGCAGCTGGTTGAATCGGTCTCGAAGGACGGCCGCCTTCTGACCCACTGAGGGCTTGACGACCTCGTCGTGGCTGCTCGGACGCGACGCGACGAGCACCGGCGCCACGCCCAGGGTCTGGGCGTCGATCGTCATCGACAGCGTCGATCGCTCGACCAGCACGCGGTCGTCGACCACGACGTCGTAGCGGAGTCGGTCGCCCAGCGCGATGCGCACCTCGATGCGGGCATCGGGCGACCGCAGGGCGTGGTCCGGCTGGCTCGCCGCGCGCCCTGTCAGCGACGTCAGCAGTGCAAGAGCAAGGACCATCCGCACGGCCAGGGCGTTCATCGCGTGCCTCTCCTGCCGCGTGATCATCACGCGTTCACGCAGACTATAATCCACGCACGTCACCAATGAGTTCGCCAGCTGGAACGCGCGCGATCGTGCCGGTGCTCGCCCTCGGGCTCGGATCGGCCGCGCTCGTCGCCCTCCTGTCGTGGCTGCCCTGGGCAGGGCCGTTCCTCGACACCGTCGAGCACAAGACCTACGACCGACGCCTGCGCCTGCTGGCCGATCCCGGCTCGGCCCGGCCGGACATCGTGCTGGTCGAGATCAACGAGTCCACGCTGCGCGCCCTGGAGCCAGTGGCGGGACGGTGGCCTTGGCCACGGGCCGTGCACGCGCAGGTGATCGACTTCCTGGCCCGCGCGCCGGCACGCGTCATCGCTTACGACGTCCTCTTCATCGAGCGCGACTCGCGCAGCGCGTTTCCCTACGGCGAGGAGACGATGACCGGCGCCGAGTCGGATGCGGCGCTGGTCGAGTCGGTACAGGCAGCCGGCAACGTCGTGCTGCTGGCCGACGCCACGTTCCACGGCCTCGAGTCGGGCCGCCCCGTTGGGGCGTCGCCCGCCGACGTGTCCTGGGACCTTGGCTATCGACCCGGCGATGCGGCCGAGGTTCGCCCGATCGTGACCCCGCCGTTTGGGGACCTCGCCAGGACCAGCCGGGCGCTCGGGCACAACTTCTTCGTGCTCGACGACGACGGACCCGTCCGCCGGGTCGTTCCGTTCGTCCGCGTTGGTGATCGTGGGTTGCCCTCGCTCGGCGTGGCCGCCGGGCTGGTGGCCCGTGGCACCAGTCCTTCAGAGGTGCGTCCAGACGCCCGCGGTCTGCGTCTGGGAGCGACGCGCATGCCGCTCCAGCGGCTGCGAGTACCGGGTTTCGGGGCGAATGTCGACGCAGGCTGGTCGCGTCGGGGATTGATCAACTTCCGCGGCCCCTCCGTGCTCTCGGACGGACGCAGTCGAACCTACCGCACGTTCTCCTTCTATGACCTGCTCTACTCGGAGGAACAACTGCTCGCGGGCGAGGCTCCCACGGTCGATCCGTCCGCGTTCCGTGATGCCATCGTGTTCGTGGGCGTGACGGCGGCCGGTCTTTCCGACGTGTTCGCCACACCGTTTGGCAACACCGGCAGGATGAGCGGGATCCAGATCCACGGGGCCACGACCGACGACCTGCTCGCCGAGCATTTCCTGCGCCCGGTGGGCCCAGCGGTCACGGCGCTTGTCGTCGTCGCTCTGGCCCTGCTGGCGGCCGGCGTCACGGTCACCCTGCGAGTGAGTCGCGCAGCCGCAGTCGTGGCCGCCCTCGCGGGTGCCTTCATCGTGGCATCACTGGCGGCGTTCCGCGCGGGCGCGTGGATCACGGTCACCCAGCCGCTCCTGGCGCTGGGTCTCGCGCACGTGGGGGGCGTGGCCTATCGCTACGTGCTCGAAGGACGCGAGAAGCGGCGCATCAAGCAGGTGTTCGGGCGCTACGTGCCACGCGACGTCTACGAGCGCCTGCTAGTCGACCCTTCGCTGGCACGCCTCGGGGGCGCGCGTCGGACGATGAGCGTGCTGTTCTCCGACCTGCGAGGCTTCACCTCGGCGTCGGAGCGCGGCGACCCGGAGGCGATCGTCGGTCAACTGAACGAGTACTTCTCGCGGATGGTACCCGTGGTGTTCCGTCACGGCGGCACGGTGGACAAGTTCGTGGGTGACATGATCATGGCGCTCTTCGGCGCGCCGCTCGACGACCCGGACCACGCGGATCACGCTGTGGCCGCCGCCATCGACATGGCCCGCACGCTCGACGAACTGAACCGTGAGTGGGCGGCGAACGGACGCCCGGCGCTTCGGGCGGGGATCGGCATCAGTACCGGCGAGATGGTGGCCGGGAACATCGGGTCGGAGACCATCATGAGTTACACGGTCATTGGCGATGCCGTGAACCTGGGGGCCCGGTTCGAGTCGCTGACGAAGGAGCACGGTGTCCGGATTATCATTGGCGACGCCACCCGGGCAGCCTTGAAGCATCCGGTCGAGGTGCGGCCACTCGGAGACGTCGTGGTCAAAGGGCGGGCGCAGGCCGTCCGGGTGTTCGAAGTGCCCGTGCGTGGGCCGGACGCCGTGCGCGACGGTGCCGCGGCGACCTGAGGAGGTGGACATGCGATTCGTGCTCGCAGCGGCGCTCGTGCTGGCCACAGCGGGGCCGGCGGCCGCGCAGCTCGATCAGATCACGCGGGGACTCGAGAAGGCCCAGAAGCTCCAGGGCCTCGTCGTCACCGAGCAGGACGAGCGGAACATCGGCGTGGCGGTGAGCGAACGGATCCGCACCCGGTACGGAGTGGTCCAGGACGTGGCCATCCACCGCTATGTCGGCCTCGTCGGGACGGTGCTGGCAAGCGCCAGCGCCCGGCCGGGCCTGGCCTGGCAGTTCATCGTGCTCGACACCGACGCGGTCAACGCGTTTGCCGCCCCGGGCGGGTTCGTGCACATCACCCGCGGCGCGCTGGCCCTCGCCAAGAACGAGGCAGAACTCGCCGGCGTGCTCGGCCACGAGATCGCCCACGTCGTCGAGAAGCACACCGTCGAGGCCATTCAGAAGAACCGGCTGGTCCAGGTCGGCGCAGACGAGACGCTGGGCAACAACAAGTTCCTGCTCGACAAGGTGGCAACCAAGACCTACGAGCTGCTGCTGGAGAACGCGTACGACCGCAAGGACGAGGAGGAAGCGGACCGGATCGGGGTGACGCTGGCCAACAAGGCCGGATGGGCGCCCAAGGGTCTCGGCGACTTCCTCGGCAGCCTTGCCGCGCGCAACCAAGGCGCAACCGAGCGTCGAGGCCTGTTTGCGTCGCACCCGGAGACAAAGGGGCGCATCGATCGGGTGGCGACCGTGATCGCCAGCAGCAAGCTCTCGGCGTCCGCGCTCGTCGAGCCCCGGTATCACGAACACGTCTCGTACCAGCCAGTGGCACAGGCAGAGATCGCGCAAATCGAGGGCGGCGCCGCCGGCCTCGCGGGAAGCACGTCGAAGCCCACGACGTCGGAGCAGAAGACGGCAGGCGGGAAGGAGGAGAGCAAGGAGGCGCCAAAGAAGAAGGGATTCGGTCTCAGCCGCTTGACCAGCCCGCTCGGCAGCGAGAAGCAGTCGGCCCAGGTGTCGGCGTCGGGAGGTGCACGAGGAGTGGACCCCGAGCGCGACGCCAAGGGTGGCGCCAGTCCGGCGGCGGTGGTCGTGACGCTCACGCCGGCCGAGGTCGACGCGTTCCGCAAGGGCATCGCGGGCTGACATGGCCCACTACCCTTGGCACTCGTTGATCGGCCTCCTGCTCCTGGCGGTGACGCTGGGGCTGCGGGCCCTCACCGTCAATCGCCTGGTCCGAAGCCGCCTGCGGATTTCCGCCCTGCTCGCCGTGGCATACGTGGCGCTCGACGTTGCCACGTGGTTTGCCGCCACTGCGCCCTTCGAGCCACGCCTGCGCTCGCTCGAGCACCTCGTGCTCGCCCTCCTGGTCATCAACACGCTCGTCTTCGCGTTGGTCAACCCACTGCGGGCCGACCGCGTGCCGGAGGGTTTCCCGAGCATCCTGCAGGACGCCATCGTCGTGGTGCTGTTCGTACTGGCGGCCACGTTCCTCTACCGTGAGACGCTCGTCACCATCTCGGCCGTCAGTGCCGTGGTCATCGGCTTTGCCTTGCAGGACACCTTGGGCAATGCCTTTGCCGGGCTGGCGCTGCAGATGGACCAGCCCTTCAGCGTGGGCCACTGGGTGCGCATTGGCGAGCACGAGGGGCGTGTGCACGAGGTCACGTGGCGAGCGACGAAGCTGCGGACCAAGTCGGGCAACCTCGTGGTGCTGCCCAACAACGTCGTGTCGCGCGAGCCGGTCACCAACTACTCGGAGCCCGAGGCGCCAGTGCGCCTCGAGGTCGAGGTGGGAGCCACCTACCTCAAGCCGCCAAACGAGGTGAAGGCGGCCATCCAGGAGGCCATCAGCCACGCGCCGCTCGTCCTGCGCGATCCGCCTCCCGACGTGTTGCTCGTCGCCTTCGACAACTCGGCCATCACTTATCGCGCCCGCGTCTGGACCACGGCCTACGAACGGGACCAGGTCGTACGCGACCAGGTACGCACGGCCATCTACTACGCGTTCAGGCGTCACGGCATCGAGATTCCGTGGCCGATCCAGGTTGAGTACAGCGGCGAACCCGAGGACGTCGGCCTGCTGTCGGACCTCGAGACGCGCCTGTCGCTGGTCGGAAAAGTGGCGGTGCTCGCTCCGCTGGCAGACGAAGAGCGGGGCGTGCTGGCGGCCAACGGTCGCGAGCGCCTCTTTGGCGACGACGAGGTCATCGTTCAGCAGGACGCCGAGGGGCGTTCGATGTTCGTCATCGCGAAGGGTGGCGTGCGGGTCGCTGTCGACCCAGGCGAGCGCGAGGTCGCGCGGCTCGGCGCGGGCGACTACTTCGGCGAGATGTCGCTGCTGGCCGGGGCGCCGCGCAACGCGACCGTGCGCGCCGTTGGCGACACGACGGTGCTCGAGATCACCGCGGACGTGTTCCGCCAGGTCGCGCTGCAGAACCCAGGGGTGGTCGAGCGCGTCGGGCAGGTGGCGCTGCGGCGCCAGCAGGAACTGGACCAGACACGCGCGGCGGCCGCAGCAGGGGTTGCCGAACCCGCGGGCACGTTCTTCGACCGCATCCGCAAGTTCCTCAAGCTGACCCGGTGACCGCGCGGGGTGGACTGACAGGCATTAAGTCTCGTAGTATTAGTAAGATGCGGTGACGATTGGGTCGCGCAGCGGGTGGCCAGGCGCGACGCTGACGGCCTTGGGGTGGCGCAGGCCGGCCGGAGGGCTTACAATCTCCCGGCGACAAACGGCACAGGAGGTCGTTCGTCGGGGACCAGCCGGAGACCCGGATGAAACGAGGCTCCCGACCCCGCATTGAAAAGCCCATGTCGGCTGTACCTCTCGAGCTGACGGTTCCCATCACCCCGAGCGCACGCTTCGACGTAATCGACGTGCGGAAACGGATCGCCGACCTGCACGGCGACGCGCTCGATCCTTACCCCCGCTGCCTGTACAACTCGTTTCACACGACGGCCGGCTACCTCGACCAGAGCCTGGCCACGCGCCTCGAGAGACGCCGCCGAGGGATTTCGGGTTACGTCACGGCCTTCCGCACGCTGTTTCCGGAAGGGGCCGGCTACCGCCACGATGATCTGCACGATCGCAGCGAGCTCTCGGCGGACCAGCGCGACGTGGAGCCACGCAACGCCGACTCGCACCTGGCGTTCATGGCGGCGGGTCTCCGTACGTGCGTCACGTACCGGAACCGGCCGCAGGAACCCGTCAGCTTCGTCGACCTCGATGGCGTTTCGGACGGACGGCCCCGTCAGCGCCTCACGAGTGTCGTTGGCTACACGTCAGAGGTCGAAGTCGCACGGGTCAGGCTCGACGTGCCGGTATCGGGTCATCCCGTCGACTCGATCAATCTCAAGGACCCCGGCCTTGGGCTCTACGAGGAGCTTGCGCAGCTCATCGGGCGGCACGACGTCATCCACGGAAGATTGCGTCTCGCCCTCACCCCCGGAGAGCGGCAGGCGGGCCTGACCGTCAATGAGTACGAGACACTGCTGATGGAGCACGACCTCATCGAGGTGCTGCGCGATCCGCTGCGGTTCATGGCCGAGAAGAGCCGGCACGCGCTGGCCGCACCGAGGGCCGTGCCCTGGAGAACGCTCGACTATGCGAAGTACGACCTCGTGCGCGCGTTCAACGAGGTGGTCGAGGCGCTGGGGTTGAGCGAGTCGATGATCGAGCGGATCCTGGCGCGAGCGATCGGCGTGCCGGCGTCGCGTTTCCTGCGCATGAAGCGCTCGGTCGACTTGCTCGTGTCAGACCGCAAGAGCCCCGGCGTCGGCACCATCGTCGAGGGCACCTACCAGAGCCCGATTCTCGTGCAATGGCGGCCGTCAGCCAGCCGCATCCGGCACGTCGAGGCCACGCTCTACCAGTTCGAGTAGCCGCTCGCGGTCCGGTCCGCTCAGTCGGCCAGGTAGTCGCCGAGGATGACGGTGATGTTGTCGCAGCCGCCGGCCTCGAGGGCGAGGTCGAGCAGGGCGTCGCAGCACTCCTGCGCCCCCATCGTCTCCGCGAGGGTCGCCGCGATCGCCGCATCGCTGACCATGTCGGTGAGGCCGTCGGTGCAGAGCAGCAAGCGATCGCCGTGGCGCAGCTCGAGCTGGTAGATCACGGCGCTCGTCTTCCCGCCGCCGGCCCCGATGGCCTGGGTCAGCACGTGCCGCAGGCGGTGCGCGCCGACCTCTTCGGCTGAAATCGTCCCGGCGTCTGCCAGCGACTGGGCCAACGTCTGGTCGCGCGTCAACTGCGTCAACACGCCGTCGCGGAAGAGATAGGCGCGCGAGTCGCCCACGTGGAAGACGAACGCCTGCTGGCCCACCGAGTAAGCGACGGTCAGTGTCGTCCCCATCCCCGACAAGGCCGGTGACGTCCTGGCCTGCTTCGAAACCTCTCGATCGATCGTGTGGAACGTGTTCGCCACACGCTCGACGAGGTCGCGAGCCTCGCGCTCGTCGAGACGCAGGTGCCACTTGGTCTGACCCAGCGTGAGGTCGGTGCCGAGCGAGAGTGCCAGCGCGCTCGCCACCTCGCCGGCGGCGGCTCCACCCATCCCGTCGGCCACGGCCAGCGCGTAGCCCGCCTCCTCCAGATGCGCTGGGACTCGTCCATCGGGCAGGTTCGTCGAGACGACCTCGAACGATCGACCCAGGCGGGCGAC
>JAFNAJ010000242.1 GCA_017860085.1 Acidobacteriota bacterium
CCCGCGCGCCGAACCGCAGCGCCGACTCGACCGCCTTTCGCATCGCCCGACGGAACGCCACGCGCTTCTCGAGCTGCATGGCGACCGACTCGCCGATCAGCTGCGCGTCGAGCTCGGGCTTCTGGATCTCCTGGATGTTGATGAAGACATCCCGGTTGGTCCGCTTCTGGATCTCGCCCTTCAGCTTGTCGACCTCGGTCCCCTTGCGCCCGATGATGATGCCGGGGCGCGAGGTGTAGATGTCGATCTTGAGCTTGTTGGCCGCCCGCTCGATCTCGATCTTCGACACGCCCGCGTGCGAGAACCGCTTCTTCAGGTCGTTGCGGAGCGCCACGTCCTCGTGCAGCAGCTGCGCGTAGTCGCGATCGGCGAACCAGCGCGACCGCCACGTCTTGTTGTAGCCCAGGCGAAAGCCGTAGGGGTGAACCTTCTGACCCATTGCGCGTCTCGTCCCTTCTTGTGACCTACGTGGTGGCCTTGCGCTTGGCCCGTCCGGCAGCCGCCGGCGTGCGCGCCGTCCTCGCCTTGGCCTCGGGGCGCTCGGCGACGTGCACCGTGAGGTGCGTCGTCCGCTTGAGTACCCGGTAGGCGCGCCCCATCGGGGCGGGCCGGATGCGCTTTTGCGAGGGCCCGGGGCCGGCATAGCAGCTCGACACGTAGAGCCGGTCGACGTCGCCGCCGAACCCCTCCTTCTGCTGCGCGTTGGCAATGGCCGACTGCAGCACCTTCTCGATGTCGCGTGCCACGCTCTTGCGCGCGAACTTGAGCGTCGCCAGCGCCCGGTTGACGTCGCACCCGCGAATCAGGTCGAGCATCAGCTTCGCCTTCTGCGCGGAGGTCCGCACGTACTTGGCCGTCGCCCGTGCTTCGATCATCACTAGCTCCCGGTCTTGCCAGCCGCCGCGACCGCCGCCGCCTTGTCGGTCTTGGTCGTGTGGCCCCTGAACTGGCGCGTCGGCGCAAACTCGCCGAGCTTGTGCCCGACCATGTTCTCGGTCACGTAGACGGGGATGAACTTCTTGCCGTTGTGCACCGCGATGGTGTGTCCCAGCATCTCCGGCACCACCGTCGAACGCCGCGACCAGGTCTTGACCACCTTCTTGTCGCCCGCCCGGTTCATCACCTCGATCTTCTCGAGGAGCGGCGCATCGATGAACGGCCCCTTCTTCAGCGATCTGCTCACTTCTGCCTCCGCTGCACGATGAAGCGGTCGGTCGACTTCCGGTTACGCGTCTTGTAGCCCTTGGTCGGCATGCCCCACGGCGACACCGGGTGCCGGCCGCCCGACGTCTTGCCCTCGCCACCACCCAGCGGGTGATCGACGGGGTTCATCGCCACGCCGCGCACGTGGGGCCGGCGCCCCAGCCAGCGGCTCCGCCCGGCCTTGCCCACGGACACGTTCTCGTGGTCGACGTTGCCCACCTGCCCGACGGTGGCCATGCAGTCGAGACTCACGAACCTGACCTCGCTCGAGGGCAGCTTCACGGTCGCGTAGTCGCCTTCCTTGGCCACCACCTGGACCGACGAGCCCGCGCTGCGCGCAAGCTGCCCGCCCTTGCCCGGCTTGAGCTCCACGTTGTGGACCTCGGTCCCGAGCGGAATGTTGCGAATCGGCAGTGCGTTGCCCGGCAGAATGTCGACGTTGTTGCCGGCGACAATCGTGTCGCCGACCTTCACGCCCACGGGATGCAGGATGTACCGCTTCTCGCCGTCGGCGTAGGTGACCAGCGCGATGCGCGCCGACCGGTTCGGGTCGTACTCCACGGTGGTCACGCGGGCCGGGATGTCGCGCTTGTCACGCTTGAAGTCGATGACCCGGTAGTTGCGCTTGTGCCCGCCCCCGCGCCACCACGACGTGAGCTCGCCCGTGTTGTTCCGGCCGCCCGACTTGCGCAGCGGCTCGGTGAGCGGCTTGTACGGCTTCGACGCGGTGATTTCGTCGGACGTCTGCCCCGTCTGGAACCGCCGCCCCGGCGACGTGGGCTTGTAAGACCGAATCGGCATGATTACGCACCCTCGAAGAACTCGGGCAGCTTCTCGCCGGCCCGCAGCCGCACCGTGGCCTTCTTCCAGTCCGGTCGCTGGCCCACGAAGCGCCCCTGGCGCTTCATCTTTCCGTGCACGATGGACGTGCGAACCTCGGCGACCTTCGCGCCGAACAACTGCTCGACCGCGCGCCGGACGTCCACCTTCGTCGCGTTCCGCGCCACCTCGAAGACGATGGTCTGCGAGGCCTCGCGCGCCACGGCCGACTTCTCGGTGATGACCGGCCGACGGATGACGCTGGTGACCTTCATGCCAGCACCTCCTGGAGCCGCTCGACGGCGGCCCGGGTGGCGATGATCCGCTGCGCGTCCATCACGTCGCGCGCAGACACGCGGTTGCTCGCCACCACGCGCACGCCGGCGATGTTCCTCACCGACAGCGCGAGCTTCTCATCGGGCCTGACGTCGACGACCAGGGTCTTGCGCCCGGCGCCCAGCGCGCGCAGCATCTCGGCCGCCGGCTTCGTCTTCACCTGGTCGACCGCCAGCGCCTCGACCACGGTCACGGCGCCGTCCTGCAGCTTCTGCGTCAGGGCCGCGCGCAACGCACCCCGCTCGACCTTCTTCGGCAGCGCGAACCCGTAGCTCCGGGGCTGCGGGCCGAACACCGTGCCGCCCTTCCGCCACAGCGGGTTGCGCACCTCGCCGACCCGCGCGCGCCCCGTCCCCTTCTGGCGCCAGGGCTTGCGCCCGCTGCCGCTGACCTCGCCCCGGGTCTTCGTCGCGTGCGTCCCCCGACGCTGCTCGGCGTTCTCGTGCACGACGGCCTCCCAAATCAGGTCGGCCTTCACGCGCCCGCCAAACACCTCGTCTCGCAGGTCGAGGCTCGCAACCTTCTCGTTGCGCGCGTTCACCACATCAACGGTCATGACCGCTTGCCCTTCTTCGTCTCGACCTGCGGCTTCGGCTCGGGCTTCTTGGCCACCGCCTTGCGGATGACCACGTAGCCCCCGCGCGCGCCGGGCACGGCCCCACGCACGAGCAGCAGGTGATTGTCGGCATCCACCTTCACGACCCGCAGGTTCCGGGTCGTCACCCGGTCGACCCCCATGTGACCAGCCGCCCGCATCCCCTTGATCACGCGCGAGGGATACGACGAAGCGCCAATCGACCCGGGGGCGCGATGGAACATCGAGCCGTGCGTCGCCGCGCCACCACGAAAGTGATGTCGCTTGACGACCCCCTGGAACCCGTGCCCCTTGCTGGTCCCGATCACGTCGACCACGTCGCCGTCGGCAAAGACGGAGACCAGCACCCGGTCGCCCGCCTTCAACGGGTCGCTGCCGGGAGCGACGGCGACCTCGCGACGCACGCGCGTCGGCGGCACACCGGCCTTCTTGTAGTGGCCCTCGGTCGGCTTGTTCGTCCGCGCCGGCCGCTCCTCGACCAGGCCGAGCTGGACCGCCTCGTAGCCGTCTCGGCCCACTGTCTTGGCCTGCACGACGACACACGGCCCCGCCTTCAGCACCGTCACCGGGGTCACGACCCCGTCGGCGCCAAAGACCTGGCTCATCCCGACCTTCCTGCCAATGATGCCCGTCACCATGGGTGGCTCTCTCTACTTGTGTTCCTTGCCGAACGCCTTGATCTCCACGTCGACGCCAGCCGGCAGGTCGAGCTTCATCAGCGCGTCGACCGTTTGCGGCGTCGGCTCGAAGATGTCGATGAGCCGCTTGTGCGTCCGAATCTCGAACTGCTCGCGCGACTTCTTGTCGACGTGCGGCGACCGGTTCACCGTCCACCGGTTCCGCTCGGTCGGCAACGGGATCGGGCCTGCGAGCCGCGCGCCGGTCCGCCGGGCCGTGTCGACGATCTCGCCCGTCGATTGATCGAGCACCCGGTGGTCGTAGGCCTTCAACCTGATGCGAATCTTGTCGCTGAATGCGGTGGACATGGGTCGACCTGCTACTCGATGATCTCCGTGATCGTGCCGGCGCCAACCGTGCGCCCGCCCTCACGGACAGCGAACCGCGCGCCCTTCTCGAGCGCCACGGGTGTGATGAGCTCGGCGGTGATGCTCGTGTTGTCGCCCGGCATCACCATCTCGACGCCTTCGGGCAGGTGCAGCGACCCGGTCACGTCGGTCGTCCGGATGTAGAACTGCGGGCGATAGCCGTTGAAGAACGGCGTGTGACGGCCGCCCTCCTCCTTCGACAGGACGTAGACCTCGGCCTTGAACTTGGTGTGCGGCGTGATCGACCCCGGCTTGGCCAGGACCTGACCGCGCTCCACCTCGTCCTTCTCGGTGCCCCGCAGGAGCACGCCGATGTTGTCGCCGGCCACGCCCTCGTCGAGCAGCTTGCGGAACATCTCGACGCCGGTCACCACCTTCTTCTTGGTGGGGCCGAAGCCGACGATCTCGATTTCCTCGGCGACCTTGACGCGACCACGCTCGACGCGGCCCGTCACCACCGTGCCGCGCCCCTGGATCGAGAACACGTCCTCGATCGGCATCAGGAACGGCTTGTCGACGTCGCGCTGTGGCAGCGGGATGTAGCTGTCGAGCGCCTCCATCAGCTTCATCACGCCGGCCTCGCCCTCGGGATCGCCCTGCAGGGCCTTGAGGGCCGACACCCGGATCACCGGGAGGTCGTCACCCGGGAACCCGTACGACTTGAGCAGCTCGCGCACCTCGAGCTCGACCAGGTCGAGCAGCTCGGGGTCGTCGACCGCGTCGACCTTGTTCAACGCCACCACCAGATAGGGCACGTCGACCTGCCGCGCCAGCAGCACGTGCTCGCGCGTCTGGGGCATCGGGCCGTCGGTCGCCGACACGACGAGGATGGCGCCGTCCATCTGCGCCGCGCCGGTGATCATGTTCTTGATGTAGTCAGCGTGGCCGGGGCAGTCGAC
>JAFNAJ010000243.1 GCA_017860085.1 Acidobacteriota bacterium
ACGACGACCGTCTCTTCTTTCCGACTGTCACCGTGGCGCGCCACGATCTTCGCGGCCTCGGCTGCCCCGGCTGGCAACACGTCGACAAAACTCTCGGCGCGGAGATTCGACGCCTTCGACAGCAGGTCCAGGATCTTCGACTCGTCGACCGACGCGGCCGGCTGCACCTGGGCCCACGTCTCGGCGGCGTCAGGCTCCTTGCCCTTCTGCTTCTCGAACACCGTGGTCTTGTCCCCACGCGTGACCGCAAAGCGGTCGCCGCTGAAGCTCCGGAACTCGAACAGGTCCTTCAGGCGATAGTCGGCCGCGGGTTTCCCGAGGTCATCGACGAGCGACGCGTCCACGATGAACACCAGCAGGCGCGACGCATCCCTGGCGTAGTAGGCCCCGTCCGGGGTCTTGGCGCCGACAAACAGCGACGACTGCGCGCTGCCAGCCGACAGCGTCACACGGTGCGCGGGCACGTCGAGCCCGTAGGTCTTGAGGTCGACCTCGCCCGACGCCGCAATCGACTTCATCTGCCCGGTGGTCAGTCGGCCAATCACGCCCTCGACCGTGCCGAAATCGGCTCGCACCGCCATCGGCTCGGTCATGCGCCACGCGTTGTCCGCCTTCGCGAACCTGACGGTCTGGCCCGTCGACTGCACGGCGAGCCCGTCGATCTTGTCGCGCTCGAACTTCAGCACAGCCTTGTCGCGCAGATCGAACGTCTTGCGGTCGAAGGTCGACTCGAGCCAACCCGGGACGAGGAAGACGCGCGCGGCGCTGCCAGTCTTGGCGTAGAGGTCTCCACCGGTCGCCGTCTTGTCGCCGATGAGAAGGTGACGGGTCGTGGCGTCGCCCTCGACGGTGAAGGCGACCTCGATTCTCGGCGTAGCCAGGCCGAACATGCCCAGGTCCTTCGGATCGGTCTCCACGACACGCTGGACTTCGAGCGACGCCAGGTTCGAGGTGATGCCCGAGACCTCGGTCTCATCGGCGCCCATGGCTTCGGGAGCGGTCACCGTCCAGCGCCCACCCTGCTTCGCGAGCACGGTCGTCTCCCCCGAGCTCGACCGCACCGTGAGCCCGCCGATCTTGGCGGACTCGACCGCGAACACCCGCTCCTTCTTCTCGGTCTCTTCCGAGGCGGGCTCGCGCTTCGATTCCACGAAATAGATGTACGAGACGATGCCCACCAGGACGAGCAGCAGGACGAGGGTCGACCGCAGCCCACGCATGGCTACCGCCTCCGCCACCAGGTCGCGAACCCGATCAGGAACGCGAGCCCGGGGATCACCAGCACCGACAGGTAGAAGGCCAACCGCTGTCGCTCGGCCGTCAGCGTGACACGCCGATCCTCGGGCTCGCGCGGACGAATGGCGATCAGGTTCTCCTGCTGCGCCAGCCAGTTCACCGAGTTCAAGAACAGGTCGCGGTTGCCGGGGATGCCGAGCACGCCGTTCGACGGGAAATCGGAGTCACCGAAGACGACCATCCTCGTCTCGACACGCTTCGGTTCATCGACCGACGCGCCCTTTTTCTCCCCCTCCGGGCCGGGTTGCGCGGCCGGCTTGGGCGCTTCTGGCGGATTGGGCGCCGTCGCCGAGACGGCGGCCGCGATCGGGATGGGGCCCTGGCGGTCGCCCTTGCTGGCGTCCATCGCGACCTCGCCACCGGTCCGCAGCACCGACATGTCCTTCTTGGCGAAGCTCTGGGGGCTCGTCTCGACAATGGCCTGGGCGAACCGGCCGTTGGAGCCGCCCGAGACGACGCCAACCGACCGCGTCAGGGGGAAGGCGGTCAAGAGGCGGAAGCGATCGGTGATCGGGTGCGAGGGGAAACTCGCCGCGACCGGTGCCGACGCGCCAGTTCCCAGCATCTGTCCCACCTCGTCGAGCACGACGTCGTCGCCCACCTCGAAGCCCCACTCACGGGCGAACGCGACGAGGTTGGTGAGCGGCGGGCTGTCGTCACGGTCGGCAGGGTCGAGCATGAGGAGCAGCTTGCCGCCCTTGTCGAGGTAGCGCCGGAGCGCCTCGATCTCGCCAGGCAGGTAATCCACCGTCGGGCCCGCGACGACGACCACCGAGGCGTCGCCCGGCACATCGGTTCGCTGGGCGAGGACGACTGTCTCGACCGTGAAGTTGTCGCGGCCGAGGGCCGTGGCGATGGCATTGTAGCCACTGCGCTCGTCGCTGCTGGCGGTGTCCTTCTCGCCGTGCCCCTGGACGAAGTAGACCTTCTTCTGCTGACCCTGCGTCGCCTTGATGATCGTGTTCGTGATGTCCTGCTCGGTATCGAGCGTCGTGCGTTCGCTGCGCCCGGCGTACTCGACGATGATCGTGCCGTAGCTCTGAATCTGGTACTGCCGCGCCATGGCCGGCTGGCGATCCAAGTCGATGTAGTCCACCTTCACGCGCGGCGACACGTAGGTGTACTCGTCGAGCCGATCGCGAATCCGCCGGAAATCGTCCTCGCGGCCGAACACCAGCACGCGGATCGGCTCCTTGAGCTCCTGCACCACCTTGCGCGTCTGGTCCGACAAGGTGAACTGCTTGGCGGCCGACAGATCCCACCGCTTGTTCTGCCGCGACGCGATGTAGTTGAGCCCCACGAGGATGCCGAGCACGATGGCGACGCTCGCCACGGCGAGGGTGCCGTAGCGGGCCTGCCGGCCCGAGAAGGCGCGTACGAGCTCGCGCCACTGGCTCATCATGTACAGCAGGACGCACACGAGGCCCGCGATGGCGAGCCCGTTCCAGATCTCGCGCAGCTCGGGACGCAGGAAGCGGACCGCGACGGCGGAGAACACGAGCGCCGTGCCGACCCAGCCCAGGACGTTCAGGATGCGGTGCAGCATGGTGTCAACCCCTCCAGCGCTCGCTGTCCACCGACTTGGCCGTCAGGAACAGCCCGAACGTGATGAACGACAGGTAGTACACGATGTGCTTGGTGTCGATGACGCCCTTCGAGAAGTCGTCGTAGTGGTCGGTAATCGACAAGGCTTCGAGCACGGCGCGCAGCGTCGGCCCAGCCGAGTCGGCGACCCAGTTGATGACCCAGAGCATGAGCAAGGTGGCGAAGGTGAGCGCGACGGCCACGATCTGGTTGCGCGTCACACTCGAGAAGAAGAGCCCGATCGAGATGAACGCGCCTCCCATCAGGAGGAGTCCGAGGTACGCCGAGGCCACCTGTTTCCACTCGGGATTGCCGAACCAGAAGAGCAGCGCGACGTCGAGCCCCGTCACCAGCAGCATCATCGCGAAGAGCGCCATGGCGCCGAGAAACTTGCCGAGCACCAGCTGCGCGTCGGTCACGGGCGACGTCAGCAGCAGTTCGAACGTGCCCGAGCGCTTCTCCTCGGCGAAGGTGCGCATCGTCACCATCGGCAGGAAGAACAGCACCACGACGCTCGCGTTCAGGAGCAGCGGGCGGATCAGCATCTGGTTCACGTTGAGGCTCGACGGCCCCATCATCTGGCCCATGCGCAGGCTCTGCTCGGCGAACAGCACGAGGATCGCGTAGAAGAACCAGCCGAAGATCAGCGCGAAGAGGCCGATGACGAAGTACGCGATGGGCGAAGCGAAGTAGGACCGCATCTCGCGGCCCGCGATCGCGAGGACGTTACGCACGGGGCACCTCCTGACTGCTCTCCTCGGTCGTGAGCTGCAGGAAGATCTCCTCGAGACTCAACCGCAGAGGCCGCAACTCGAGCAGTCCCCACCCCTTGCCGACGATGGCCCTGGCCAGGTCGCGTCGCACGTCGCTGTGCGTCGCGCTCTCGACCTCGTAGCCGACGCCACCGTCGTGGGTGTCGGCGAGCGCCACGCGGACGACGCCGGGGACCTCGCGCAGGACGGGCGACGCGTCGGCTCCCGCCGCATCGACCTGCACGTACATGGTCTCGCCGCCGCGCAGGCGGGCCGTGAGGTTGGTGGGCGTGTCCACTGCGACGACGCGGCCCTTGTTGATGATGACAACCCGCTGACAGGTCTGGGCGACCTCGGGCAGGATGTGGGTGCTGAGAATGACGGTGTGATCGCCGGCGAGGCTCTTGATCAGTTCGCGGGTCTCGAGGATCTGCTTCGGGTCGAGACCGGCCGTGGGCTCATCGAGGATCAGCACCTCGGGGTTGTGGATGATCGCCTGTGCGAGGCCGACCCGTTGCCGGTAGCCCTTCGAGAGCTTGGCGCAGTGTCGGTCGGCCACCTCGGCGACGCGGGTGCGCTCCATCGCCCAGTCGACGCGGCGTCGGCGTTCGTTCGAGGCGATGCCCTTCAGCGTGGCCACGAACGCCAGGTACTGGCGCACGGTCATCTCGGGATAGAGCGGCGGCGTCTCGGGCAAGTAGCCGGTTCGACGCTTCGCCTCGAGCGGCCGCTCGAACACGTCGTGGCCGGCGACGATGGCCTTTCCCGTCGTGGCCGGCATGTAGCCGGTCAGGATTCGCATTGTCGTGGTCTTGCCGGCGCCGTTGGGGCCGAGAAACCCCAGGATTTCGCCTGGCTCGACGCGGAAGCTCACGTCGTCGACGGCCGTGAAACGGCCGTAGCGCTTGGTGATGTGCTGGACTTCGATCACGCGCGTGACCCCCTCTGCCACCGGAGTGGCGAAGCCGAACGGCCCGCCTCCCGGGCTGGTAACACACAGACAGCGCGGACATTAGCGCCGTAACAGGACATGGTAGTTTCGCGACCAAAAAGCTGTCAACCGACTGGCCTTGACGTCGGGACCCGGTGGCTGGTTATATATTGAATACCTGAGCAACTACTCAAATATCTGCCATGACGACCCCGACCTCGGCGCCATCCCTTCCCCTTGCTCGTCGCCACGACACCTGCGAGGTGTTCCAGGCCGACGCCGCTCGCATCCGGCGGGCTCGCGAGCGCCTCGTGTCTCCCGACACGGCGGG
>JAFNAJ010000244.1 GCA_017860085.1 Acidobacteriota bacterium
CCCTGCACGATGCCCATCTGTATCGGCACACCGGCGAGCACCGCGGCCGCCAGGCCCTTCGGTCCCATCACGGCCATCACGCTGGCGTCCCACCGACTCATCGACGCCGGCATCGTCAGGCGCACGATCGCCGTGCGCGCGGCATAGACGGCGATCACCGCCGCGACGGCGAGCGCCCCGAGGCGCCAGTCGGTGAAGCGGACCGAGATGCCGAGATACACGAAGAAGAAGGTCTTCAGCAGGAACGTCGCATCGGCCAGGAACCAGCCGACGTAGCGTGGTTCTCGAAGCTCGCCGACGTGCGCGAACGGCTAGCGTGGTTCTCGAAGCTCGCCGACGTGCGCGAACGGCCGGAGCCTCGAGATGCCCAGAGCCACGCGGTTGCTGAGCACGAACCCCAAGGTCAGCGCCGCGATGGCGCCGCTCGCCCCGAGCATCTCGGCCACGCCGTACGTGACGAGGACGAACGCGATCACCGCCACCATCGCGTTCGGCAGCCTGCGCACGAGGTTCACGGCAAAGAGAAACAGCAGTCCCGACAGTGCTCCGATGAGCGTCGCGGAGACGAACGACCACATGACACCCTGCACGACGACCACGGGGCTGGCATTGCCCGACACGAACGCGCTGAGGAACGCGCTGCCGACCACGATGACCAGCACGTCGGTGATGGCCGACTCGAGCACCAGGACCGCGCTAGGCACCCTCTGAAGCGCGAGGTGCCTGACCATCGGGATGACGACCGCCGAGGACGTGCCGCCGAGAATCGATCCGAGGGCGAGGGCGAGCGTCCAGGGCAGGCCGAGTGCCAGGTGACCAAAGGCACCCGCAATGACGGCGGTGGCCAGGAACCCCAGCAGGGTGATACGCATCGTCGCCGCAAGGGCACGACGGAGGACCGTGAGCTGCAGCGACAGCCCGCTCTCGAACAGGATGACCGTGAGCGCGATCGTGCTCATGGCGGGGCCCACCTGCCCGAAGTCGGCCTGACTGACGAGGCCGGTCGCCGGGCCGAGGACGACGCCGAGGACCATCAGCAGGAGGACGTCCGGAATCCGTGTGCGCCGAAACAGGGCGATGAACAGGGTGGCGGCAAACAGCAGGACGCCCACGCCGAGGACCAGGGTGGCCATCGGTGAGTCAGCCCTGCTTCACGAAACGCCGGCCGTCGATGCGCCAGGCTCCATCGAGCACGACCTGGATCGCTGCGGGGTAGAGACGGTGCTCCTCGACCAGGATGCGGGCGGCCAGCGTCTCCTCGGTGTCATCGTCACGAACCGGCACCGCGGCCTGCAGGACGATCGGACCAGCGTCGAGTTCGGCATCGACCAGGTGCACCGTGGCGCCGCTCACCTTGACCCCATGCGCGAGGGCCTGGCGTTGCGCGTGGAGCCCCGGAAACGCCGGCAGCAGGGCGGGGTGGATGTTGAGGACCGCGTTGGGATAGGCGGCGATGAACTCCGCGCTCAGCAGCCGCATGAAGCCCGCCAGGCACACGAGTCCGACATCGCGGCTCCTCAGCTCGCGCGCGAGCGACCGGTCGTAGTCCTCGCGCGAGGGATAGGCCCGATGATCCATCACCAGCGTCTCGATGCCCGCGTCCCTCGCGCGCAGCAGTCCTGCTGCGTCGGCGCGGTTCGAAATGACGACGGCGATGGTCGCGCTCAAGCGACCGTCACGAATGGCGTCGATGATGGCCTGCAGGTTGCTCCCGCGGCCTGAGATGAGCACGCCCAGGCGACGGTTGGAGGCCTCAGACATACCGGACACCGGGCTCGCCAGCGACGATGTGGCCGATGAGCGCGGCCCCGGCTTCACCGGCGCGCCGCAGCCGGTCGAACACGTCGTGGGCCCATTTCGGCTCGATGACGACAATCATGCCGATGCCCATGTTGAACGTGCGGTACATGTCATCCTGCGGCACGTCGCCGGAGCGCTGGAGGAAGTCGAACAGGGGCGGAACCTGCCAGGTCGATCGGTCGATCTCCGCCGCGCACCCGTCCGGCAGAACCCGCGGCAGGTTGTCGGTGATCCCGCCGCCGGTGATGTGCGCCAGCCCCCGCACGAGCCCAGAGGCCAGCAGCGGCCTGAGCACGGCCAGGTACGATCGATGGGGCTCGAGCAGCACCTCCCCGATGGCGCGACCCAACTCGGGCACGTATGCACCGACATCGAGTCCCAGGTGGTCGAACACGATGCGGCGCGCCAGCGAGTACCCGTTCGTGTGCAGCCCCGAGGACGGCAGGCCGATCAGCGCATCGCCGGGCTTGATCGCGCGGCCGTCGACGATTCTCTGACGATCGACCATGCCGACGATGAAGCCCGCCAGGTCGTATTCGCCGTCGGCATAGAAGCCCGGCATCTCGGCCGTCTCGCCGCCCAGCAGCGCGCACCCGTTCGCGCGACAGGCGTGCGACAGCCCTTCGACGACGTCCACCGCGACGTCCGGGCTCAGTCGGCCGGTGGCCAGGTAATCGAGGAAGAAGAGGGGCGAGGCGCCCTGCACGAGGATGTCGTTCACGCAGTGGTTCACCAGGTCCTGGCCGATCGTGTCGTGACGATTGGCCAGGAACGCCACCTTGAGCTTCGTCCCCACCCCGTCGGCGCTTGCCACCAGCACCGGGCCCTCGCGGCGGGACGGGTCGAGCGTGAACAGCCCGCCGAACGATCCCAGCTCCGAGAGGACGCCGGGCGTGAACGTCGCCTTGGCCAGCGACCTGATGCGTCGGACGACCTCGTGTCCCGCGTCGATGTCGACGCCACTCGATCGATAATCCATGGCGGGTTCGTGCTAGAGGCTCTCGGCCACGGGCTTCGGCACGGCCGCCGCGCCCTCGGTGTCCTGTGGCGGTTCCAGCTTCAGCGCGAGCTGGAGGTACTGCTCGGCGTCCTTCGGGAACTCCACCGGGTAGTGGGCGGTGTAGCAGGAGGCGCAGTACCTGTCGCGCTCGGCGCCGACCGCCGACAGCAGTCCCTCGAGACTCAGGTAGGCCAGGCTGTCGGCCACCAGGTAGCGCTGGATCTCCTCCAGCGTGTGAGTGGCGGCGATCAGTTCGCTGCGGCGCGGCGTGTCGACCCCGTAGAAGCAGGGCGAGATCGTCGGTGGGCAGCTGATGCGGACGTGCACCTCCCGCGCCCCGGCGGCCTTGATCATACGGACGATCTTGCGGCTCGTCGTGCCGCGCACGATGGAGTCGTCGATCAAGACGACGCGCTGACCCTCGAGGATGCTGCGAACGGGGTTCAGCTTGACCTTCACGCCGAAGTGCCGGATCGACTGCGCCGGCTGGATGAACGTGCGGCCCACGTAGTGGTTCCGGATGAGCCCCATTCGGAACGGCAGGCCCGAGTCTTCGGCGTAGCCCATCGCCGCGCAGACGCCCGAGTCGGGCACCGGCACCACGACGTCGGCGTCGACGGCGGCCTCGCGCGCCAGGTGCCGCCCCATCTGGGTACGCACCTCGTTGACGCTCTGACCGAACACGTAGCTGTCGGGCCGCGCGAAGTACACGTGCTCGAACACGCAGTGGTGCAGACGCCCGGCGGGGAATGGTCTCAGCGACCGCAGCCCTCCTTCGGACGCGACGATCACCTCACCGGGCTCGACGTCACGGACGAAGGTTGCCCCGATCAGGTCGAGGGCGCACGTCTCCGAACAGACGATGGTGGCCTCGCCGAGCCGGCCGATCACGAGGGGCCGGAACCCGTGCGGATCCCGCGCGGCAATCAGCCGGTCCTTGGTCAGCATGACCAGCGAGAACGCTCCCGTCACCTGACGCACCGATTCGACAACGGCATCCTCGACGCTGCCCGCCTTCGATCGTGCGTAGAGGTGGAGAATCACCTCGGTGTCGCTCGTGGTCTGGAAGATCGACCCCTCGGCGACCAGGTCACGTCGCAGTTCGCCCGCGTTGACCAGGTTGCCGTTGTGGCACACGGCGATCTGTCCGTGCACGCACTCGATCAGGAAGGGCTGGGCATTCTGCAGGTGGCTCTCGCCGGCCGTCGAATAGCGCACGTGGCCGATCGCCGCGGACCCGCCGAGTTCGGCCAGTACGCTCTCGTTGAAGACGTCGGCCACGTAGCCCATCTCGCGGCGCACGCGCACGCGCTGTCCATCCGCTGCCGCGATTCCGGCACTCTCCTGGCCCCGGTGCTGCAGGGCATACAACCCCAGGTACGCGAGGTTCGACGCCTCGGCGTGGCCGAAAATCCCGAAGACGCCACACTCCTCTCTGAGCTTGTCGAACATCTATCGGCTCCTGATCACGGCACGCCCTCGCCGAAGACCCTGGCGAAGATCGCGTCAACGTGCCTCAGTTGCTCGTCCAGGTCGAACGCCCGGTCGAGCTCGGCGTGCGTGAGCGCCGACATGACCTCGCGATCGGCCAGCAACAACTCCAGGAACGGGCGCTGCTCGCGAAACGACCGCATGGCGTTCCGCTGCACCCACTCGTAGGCCCGCTCGCGCGACACCCCTCGCCGCGCCAGCTCGAGCAGCACGGTCCCCGAGAACACCACGCCTCGCGATCGCTCCAGGTTCTCCCGCATCCGATCGGGGTACACCACCATGCCTTCGACGATCCGGGTGAACCGGCGAAGCATGTGGTCGAGTGCGATGAAGCTGTCGGGCAGGATGATCCGCTCGACCGACGAATGCGAGATGTCGCGCTCGTGCCACAGGGCGACGTTCTCGAGCGCCGCCATGGCGTTGGCCCGCACGACGCGGGCGAGGCCGCAGATCTGCTCGCACCCGATCGGGTTGCGCTTGTGCGGCATGGCCGACGAACCCTTCTGGCCCTTGCCAAACGGCTCCTCGATTTCGCCGAGCTCGGTCTTCTGCAACCCGCGGATCTCGAGGGCGAACTTCTCGAGTGAGGCCGCCACGAGCGCCAGCGCGCACAGTAGTTCCGCATGGCGATCGCGCTGGACGATCTGCGATGAGATCGCTGCAGGCTTGAGCCCGAGCCGCTCGCACACGCCTGCCTCGATCACGGGCGGCAGATGCGCGAACGTGCCCACGGCTCCAGAGACCTTCCCGACGGCAATGACGTCGCGCGCGCGTCGCACCCGGTCGGCGCCACGCCCGATCTCCGCGAACCACAGCGCGAGTTTCAGGCCGAGCGT
>JAFNAJ010000245.1 GCA_017860085.1 Acidobacteriota bacterium
TCCGTCCGAATCCGAGGTACGTGCCGATGGCATCTCCGAGTTCCCGTGCGTCCGCGGAAGCACCGGCGAACTGGTCGCGGCGCTGGGGTTCAAGGGTGCTGGGCGCTCCGAGCCGAGGCACGCGTTCGAGCTGCGGATAGGGTACGGGCTCGGGCGCCACCAGGAACAGCGGGGTGATGCCTTCTGGCCCGAGCGCGTCGAGCCCGGATTCGACGTTGAGCGAGATGACATCGACGTCGCCGCGGATCAGCGCCAACGTCAGCTCCCGGCTCCCCGGATACCCGACGACGTAATCGACCTCGAGGCCGAAGATGCGGCTGGTGACCGCACACGTGACGAAGTTCTGGCTGCTCGTCGCCGTGGCGCCGAACACGAGCCGCCGACGTCGGCCGAGCGCGAGCAGGTCGTCGAGCGTCCTGGCGCCCGACCGGGGCCCCGTCACAAGCATCTGCTGCAGACGCGTCACGCGCGCGAGCATCGTGAGATCCCGCGCAGGGTCTGGCACGCCTCGCTCGCGCAAGGCGACCGACCAGAGCGCGCCAGGACCGTCGAAAATCCCAATCGTGCGCCCGTCGGGCCTTGCGTCAGCGAGCGTCCGCAGGGCCACCGCGCCGGCGGCGCCGGGCAGGTTCTGGATCATGATGCGGGCCTCGAGCGCCCGTTCGAGGAACGGCTCGACCAGGCGGGCGTAGGCATCGTAGCCGCCGCCGGGGGTATAGCCCACCAGCCACCGCACGGTCTGGTCCTGGAGGCATCCGAGGTCCTCGCCTGCGGCGCGGCTGGTCGCGAGCAGGCCACCCGCAACGCCTGCAAGTCGAAGCACGGCTGTGCGCCGCGTGATGAGCCCGCTGGTCCCGCAGATCATTTCGTGTCCGCCCCGCGGTGGTGCTGCATGAGTCGCAGCGGCATCTGCTTCCCGCCGGAGCCGACGCGCGGGGCCTCGCGTCGCACGCGCAGCGTGCCGGCCTGGGCCCAGAACGCGCGCGCCATGTCCGCCGCGAGGCTCTCTCGAGCCAGCGCCGCATGAATCGCCTCAATGACCTCCCGTTCGTCCGCAATGGGCACGGAGGGGCTCACGAGCAGCGTGAGCCGCGTGAGGCCTGCCTCGTCCTCTTCCTCGACCAGTTGATAGTCGAGCGACGACCCTCCGAACCGTGCTGGCAACACGTCCTCGAGAATATGGACCATCTCGCAGCCAACGAGCGTGACCCCCTCGCCCGTGAGCTTGGCGAAGCTACGAATCTGGCGCAGGTGAACGCGCAGGCCGTGCGTGTCGAGTGGGCACCCGCAGGATCGTTCCTCCAGGAGACCGTAGTCATCGAGCTCGACGTTGAGGAGCAGTTTGGAGGCGCTGGGATGCAGATGGGTCACGTGAAACGAGTCGACCGTCGGACCCGCGTCCGAAACCTGCCGGGGCCAGGTGATGAACGCATACGCGTCGACTAGGAGGTGCACGTCCGTCTCGTCGCGCGCCTTGGCGCAGGCGACGGCGAAGCGGCCGGCTTCCGCCGCCCCGTAGTCTGTCATGAGGGCCGCGCCCGAGGCCCGGATGCCGTGCACTTTGGCCGGAGACACCGGCTCGCCGGCGACCATCAGGACGGTCCCGGTCAGATCGAGACCCGCGTCGCGCGCGGCCAGCCCGACCCGCAGTCCGGAACTCACCGTGGTGTTGAGCAGGGCTGTGCCGTGCACATCGCGGGCCTCGGCCATCCACCGCGCAATCCGCACGGCCTCGTCGAGAGGCACGGGTTCGGGCCACGGCAGTCGAGCGCCCATCGCACGGCCAAGCCCGACGATCGCCTGGGTGGCCAGCCGGTGCTTCAGGGGAGGCCCGAACCCACCGGGCACGAGCGGCGTGAACCATTTCTCCGGCGGATGGGCGGCGCGCGCGCCCCGGAGCACGGTATTGATCCCGCTGCCCGAGGGCAACGGTGGACGCCAGATCGCAAAGGGGGCGTCGAGCACCCCGTGCGCATCGAAGAGGAGCAACCGGTGTTCCGCTTCGATGGCAAGCCGATCGAGGTCGGTCGACACGCGCGTGCCCAAGCCCGTCGTTCCGCTCGAAATGGCGCGGTAGTAGTGCGACAGCCAGGGGTTGTCGAAGTCCGAGGGTGTCACGGAGAGCTCGCGCCCGTCCCTCACCACGGGCGTCCGCCCCTTGAACTCCTCGAACGAGAAGTAGACGCCGGCGCCGCGAAGTGCGCGCAACGTGGCCTCGACCCCGTGGTCCTTCACCGAGCGGCGAAAGTCGGAGAACCCGCAGCCGGCCAGCCGGAACAGCTCCCGGTAGGGGCTTCGCGGCGCGCCGAAGAACCCGCGTTCGGCGACATGAACCAGTGTCGCTTCGCGATCGGCGAGCCGACGTCTCAGCGCGTTCCGCGCATGTTCGGGCGTGATGGTGTCGTGCAGGAAGCGGGGGAGGCCGCGCAGGAACCGCGCGTACATCCAAGCTTCCGACAGGAACCGCACGTCAGCGCCTCCTCGACCGTGCTCACCGTGGCAGCCGCGACGTCGGCAGGCCAGGGACGAGCGCGATCGCGTTCGCGTAATAGAGCTTCCGGAGCACCTCGTCGGGCAGGTCGAGGCCGTACAGTTTCCAGAACGCGTGATAGTCGCGGTAGTAGTCGAAGTACTCGTCGGCGGTCTCCAGGGTCCGCCAGTAGTACGGATACTCATCGGGCTGGTAGCTGTCCTTTCCGAACAGCACCCGGTCCTGGTACTTGAGGAAGAAGGCACGGGCCGCCCGGGGCTGACGGCCCAGTTCGGCGAGGACGGCTGCCACCTCCGTGTAGACGTTCGGCAGCCGGTCGAGCAGCGCTCCGAGGCGCGCCAGGTCGTTGGCGTGATAGGCCATGTGCGCGGCGATGAACGTCGTCTTCGGGTGCTCGGCAAACAGGCGGTCGCGCTCGGCGATGAGCGCCTCGAAGCGCGGGAACGAGGGATCTTGGTAACGCCGGTCGCTGAAGAGCGCCAGCTCCAGCCACCGCTCGTTGGCATGGTCGATGGGGTCAAAGAACGCCTGGGGTTCGGCGGTGTGAATCAGCACGGGTACACCCAGGCGGGCGCAGGCGTCCCAAATGGGCGACAGTTCCGGGTCGTCGAGCCTCAGCCGCGCGCCGTCGGCGCGCCGCGTGCGAAGACCGAGCGACTTGTAGATCTTGAGGCCGAGCGCTCCGGCCTTGATGTCCTGCTCGAGTTGCGCGGCGGCCTTCGCCCCGAACCCGGGACCGGCGTTGGCGAAGTCGACGTTGGCAAAGAGCGCCATGCGGTCGGCGTGCGGGCTTCGACGGATGGCCTCGAGCCCCTCCCGCAGGCGTTCACCGCTGCCGCCGCTCAGGTTGACCAGGACCTCGAGATTGAGCGCGTCCATCGATCGCACGACGCGGTCGAGCCCATCGGCCCCGATGGGCGTCGGGTGGTGGCTGTGGATGTCGATCACCGGGAACTTGGCGCGGGCGACGGGGTGCTCGGCAACCACGAGCGTCGAACGGGGCTTGTACTCGCGGATGGTCGGGGCCGGCCACTCAGGCTCGCGGCCCTGACCAGGCCGTGGCCGCTGCCCGCTGCCCTGCGATGGCGGTGACTGCGCCCCGAGCACCGCCAGTCCCACGAACCCGCACACGATCGCGATTCCGGTCGCTCGCCGCATGCTCGCTCTCCCCTGCCGTGCCCGGTCCCGGCCATTCTGCACGAGGTGGCCCGTCCGTCCAAAGGCCGTGCTACCCTCACGCGATGCGAATCGCCCTGACGCGCGACGTGAGTCCCAGCCTCGTCGACTGCCAGCTCACGCACGTGACGCGCTCGCCCATCGACATCGACCGCGCCCGCGCGCAGCACGCGGCGTACGAAGCCGCGCTCGCGTCGATGGGGTGCCGGATCGTCCACGCTCCCGCGGCCCCGGAGTTGCCCGACGCGGTGTTCGTCGAGGACACGGCCATCGTGCTCGACGAGGTGGCCGTCATCACGAGGCCCGGGGCGACGACACGAAGGCCGGAAGTGGCCGGGGTGGCTGAGACCCTCGTGGGCTACCGCACGCTCGTCTTCATCGAAGAGCCGGGCACCTTGGACGGCGGCGACGTGCTCGTGATGGGCCATCGACTCTTCGTCGGCCAGACGTCGAGGACCAACGACGCGGCGATTGATCAACTCAGCCGGCTGCTCACGCGGCTCGGCTACGAGGTGCGCCCGGTTCGCGTCGACGGCTGCCTGCATCTCAAGTCGGCCGTGACCGCGATGGCGCCCGGTCGCGTGCTGGTCAACCCCCGATGGGTGGATCCCCGCGCGTTCGAGCCTGCGGACTGGCTCGAGGTCGCCCCGGACGAGCCCCACGCCGCCAACGTGCTGCTGGTGGAGGACCGCGTCGTCGTGCCGGCGGCCCATGCACGCACGCGGCAGCGCCTCGAGGCCGACGGCTGCCAGGTCGTCACCGTGGATGTCTCGGAGCTCGCCAAGGCGGAAGGCGGAGTGACCTGCTGCAGCCTGATCTTCAGCACGTGAATCGCGGGATTGGAACGACAGGCGGTCTGAGCGCGAGTCTGACCGTCCGTGGCGGAATTGACGAGGGCTTCGGACCTCCCCTATGCTCCGGTAGTTACGGCATCGCCCACGGAGCCTTCCGCCGGGCGGCCGCCTTCTCTGGAGTCATCACATCCTCATGAACGCCTCTCAGCCAAACGTCCTGTGCATCGGCGCCGGCTACGTCGGCGGCCCGACGATGGCCGTCATTGCCGACAAGTGTCCTCACGTCAAGGTCACCGTGGTCGACATCAATGCCGCGCGGATCCAAGCGTGGAACAGCGATCACCTGCCCATCTACGAGCCCGGCCTCGACGCCGTCGTACGGCGGGCGCGTGGACGCAAC
>JAFNAJ010000246.1 GCA_017860085.1 Acidobacteriota bacterium
CGGGCTCGAGCATGTCCGTGATGAACCGGTCAGCCGACAGAAAATCCGGATTGGCGAGCGGGCCGGCGCCTCGGGATGCGCCCGGCAACATCGGGCTCGTGACGACGGCGGGCGCCTTGGCGCAGCAGGGGAAGCCCGCCGGCAGCTGCTCGGCGTACCGTCGGAAGTCGTGTTCGGGAATTGGCGCGTAGTAGCTGCGGTCGATTCCGACGGTTGTCAGGAGGGGATGGCGAACGTACTCGGCCAGCCCGTCGCGCGCCAACGCGCGTTCCGGCCGCGCGCGCGAGTAGACGATGCCAGCCCAGCCCGGGAAGCTCCAGGAACTGGTGCCGAACCGGACGCCGCGCGGAAGCGTTCGCGCCAGCTGCGAGGCCGCCGCGTGCGCGGCCGCCAGCCGGTCGGCCGTCGAGGTTTCGCCACCATCGCCGGCTGGGGACACCGGGCTGCCGAAGAGATCGAGTTGACTCACCTAACGTCCGTCGATGATGAGAAACAGCCAGAGCGTGGCCCCCAGCAGGGCGACGAGGATCCGAAGGGCCGCCCTGCCCGAGCGGCCGAGCTGGATGCGAATGCGCGGAAGCGAGGCCGCAGCCACTGTCAGACCATACACGGCGTAGGGCGGGAGGGCGAGCGTCGTCGCGAACACGAGGGGATTGAGCCGCGCGGCGTCGCCGAGACGACCGTCGAGCAACGCGGCCCACGCCCGCGTGGAGCCGCAGGTGGGACAGGGCAGGCCCGTGACCGCGCGGAGCGGGCACACCAGCAACGCGGGAGATCCCACCTTCGTCCACGCGAAGGCGAGACCAAGAGCGCCGAGGCCGACGAGGCTCCAGAGCAGTTCGTGGTCGGTCTCACCTGCATTGAGGGGCCTGAAGGAAACGCGCATGGCGATCGAGCCCCGTGCCTCAATTGAAGCCGGCGAGCGCCGCCAGCCCGGCAAGGGCCAGCAACGACGCACCGAAGACGATCAGGACGGCACCACAGCACACCGCGAGCGGGACCAGCACCGCCACGGCCGCGGTCCCCGTCGAGGTTTCCTGGGTCTCAGTGAGCCCGATGATCGCAGCGACCACGCTCCACACCGCACCGATCAGGCCGCCGCAGACCGGAACCAGCCCGAGCAGGGCCGTCGCTCCCGACACGTAGGCGTAGGTGCGAAAAGTGGTCTCGAAGGGGTGGTGTGCGCCGTTGAGCAGCAGCAACATCAGGTGGAACAGACCGGAGAAGACGAACAGCGAGACGGTCGCCACCACCGGCACGATGATCAACGTGCCCAGAATTGACGCCGCGCCCGGTGTGCGGTCGCCCAGAAAAGGCGCGAGCGAGGCACCTGCGCCAACGGCCTGGAACACGAGCGACGCGACGCTGCCCACGATCAGTCCGATGACCGCAAAGCGCAGGGGGGCAGTCAGGCCCCCCTCCCGGCGCATGTGTGCGAAGGTCCGCGTCGGCTCGGTCAGCACGCCCTTCACCGTATCGACAAAGCGTCCCAGCCACGGCCCTGGCTGTTCCCAGGGGGGACCGGAACGGTCGCCGGGTCCAGGCGGCAGGGGGGGCGCAACGAGAGAGGGCGGCACTTGGGCATCGGACATCAGGACACCTCGCTTGGGCCGACAGCGGTGGTTATCGCACACGTCCCGTCCCACCGGCAACTCGCGACGACGCCCTGGCCCGCGCCAGTGACGGTGCGCGCTATACTCCGGGCGAGTGGCCCCGGCCCATCCCATCTCGCTTGAGGCCCACGCGAGGCAGGCGGCGACGCTCGCCTCAACGGTGGTGGCAGCCCCCGACAGCCACACACCTCAGTGGCTCCTGATGCTTCACGGGATCTACGGGCGAGGTCGGAACTGGACGTCGATGGCCCGCCAACTCACGGCGCGACGTTCCGACTGGGCGTGCGCATTGCTCGACCTTCGGCTCCATGGGGACTCGCCCGCGTTCAGCCCGCCGCACACGGTGGCCGGCGCCGCCGGCGACGTCGTCTTGTACGAGCAGGAGACGGGGTTCCACGCGTCTTCCGTCCTCGGGCACTCGTTCGGCGGAAAGGTTGCGCTCGCTCACGTGGCCTTTGGACACGACCGGCTCGCGCAGGTGTGGGTGATCGACTCGACTCCAGAAACGCGGGAGCCCTCCGGCTCCGCATGGAGGCTGCTCGACGTGGTGCGCGCCCTCCCGCTCGAGTTCGCGTCGAGGAAAGAGGCCGCAGCGGGCATCGAGGCGGCCGGCTACAGCAACGCCGTCGCCACGTGGATGGCGTCGAACCTCCACTACCGCGATGGCCGGTACTCCTGGCGGCTCGATCTCGACGGCGCGGAGACGATGCTGCGGGACTTCTTCGCGACCGACCTCTGGTCAGTCGTGGACAATCCGCCACTCGACACTGTGCTGCACTTCGTGAAGGCCACTGCGTCATCGGTACTGAGCGACGAGGCGTGTGTCCGGATCGAAGAGGCGGGACGTCGCCACGGTCGGGCGCACCTGCATCATGTGGCTGGCGGCCACTGGCTGCACACGGATAACCCGAAGGCACTGGTGGAACTGCTGGCAGCGAACCTGCCGACCGCGACGGTCAGTCGCCGGCCTCGCGCTTGAGATCCGCGAGGAACGCCAGCGCTGCCAGCGGGGTCATCTGGTTCACATCCGCCTCACGTAGACGCTCCACCACGTGCTCGTGGGCCGAGTGAGCGGTCTGGAACAACCCGAGTTGCTGCTGAGGGCCCGACGTGCCGAGACTGAGCGAGGGTCGACCGCCGCGCGAAAGCTCGTCGTTCTCGAGCGCCTGGAGGATGTCTCGCGCCCGCGAGACCACGGAGCCTGGCAGCCCCGCGAGCCGCGCCACCTGGATCCCGTAGCTGCGGTCCGACCGGCCCGGCAGCACGCGCCGCAGGAACACGATGTCGTCACGCCACTCCCGCACCTCGACGTGGTAGTTGGCCACGCCCGGCAGGGCGTCGGCGAGATCGGTGAGCTCGTGGTAGTGCGTGGCAAACAGCGTCTTGGGTCGCGCCCGCGGGCTCGTTGCGAGGTGTTCGGCCACGGCCCAGGCGATGCTCAGGCCATCGTAGGTGGCCGTGCCACGGCCAATCTCGTCGAGCACCACCAGGCTTCGCGAGGTGGCCGTGTGGAGGATGCGGGCCGTCTCCTGCATCTCGACCATGAAGGTGGACTGCCCGCGCGCGATGTTGTCGGACGCCCCGACGCGGGTGAAGACGCGGTCGAGGATCGGCAGCTTCGCCGCCTTGGCCGGCACGAAGGATCCGGCCTGCGCGAGGAGGCAGATGAGGGCCACCTGTCGAAGGTAGGTCGACTTGCCGCCCATGTTGGGCCCAGTGAGCACGACCAACTGGTGCCCCGTGGCATCGAGGAGCGTGTCATTTGGGACGAACGGGTCGCGAGTGAGCCGCTCCACCACTGGGTGGCGTCCCTCGGTAATCAACAGGTCGTCACCCTCGTGCATCTGCGGCTTGATGTAGTCGTGCAGGGCGGCCAGGTCAGCAAGCGCGGCCAGGACGTCGAGCGTCGCCAGCGCGCGCGCCGTTTCCTGGAGCCGCGTCGACTCAGCGGCTACGCGACGACGCAGGTCCTCGAAGAGCTCGACCTCGCGCTCGAGACTCCGGTCGTCGGCGCCCAGGACCTTCTCCTCGTACTGCTTCAAGGCGGGCGTGATGAAGCGCTCGCCTCCGGCGATGGTCTGCTTGCGCTGGTAGTCGTCGGGGACCGCGTGGAGGTTGGCCCGCGAGACCTCGATGTAGTAGCCGAACACGCGGTTGAAGCGCACCTTCAGCGAACTGATCCCCGTGCGCTGGCGCTCGGCTTCCTCCATGGCGGCGATGTGCTGCCGGCCCGACCGGCTGACGCCGCGCAGATCGTCGAGCTCGGGATCGACGCCGTCCCTGATGACACCGCCGTCTCGGGCAACTGCTGGGGGCTCGTCCACCAGCCCCGCCACCAGCGCGTCGCGGAGCTCGGTCAGCTCATCGAGCCCGGCGAGCAGACTCTGCACGAGTGGGGCACGAAACTCGTGGAGCACGAGCCGGACGCGCGGCACCGCCTGGAGCGACTGCCTCAGCGCCACGAGATCGCGGGGGCTTGCCGTTCCCAGCGCCGCCCTCGACACCAGGCGCTCGACGTCGTGGACCGACTTCAGCAGGTCGCGGAGCTTGGTGCGCTCGGTGCTGCGGAATGCGAAGTCCTCGACCGCATCGAGCCGGTCCTGGATCGGCTCGAGCGCCGCGAGGGGCCGCAGCAGCCACGTGCGGAGGAGCCGGCCCCCCATCGACGTCACCGTGCGGTCGACGTGGTGGAGCAGCGAGGTCTCACGGCGTCTGTCACCACCCTCGACGATCTCGAGGTGCGCGACGGTTGGCGCATCGAGGAGCAGGCCATCGGCGCGCTCGCGGTAGGCAAGGGCGCGCACGTGTGCCAGGTCGGCCTTCTGCGTGTCACGCAAGTAGAGGACGAGCCCGCCGGCGGCGGCGGCGGCGGCGGGCCGGTCCTCGAGGCCAAACCCCTGCAGCGAGTCGGTTCTCAACTGATCGAGCAGGGCCTGCCGAGCCCGGTCGAGGCCGAAGCTCCACTCGTCGACCGTGATGACCGGCGTGGCGGCCAGGAGGTCGGTGGGCAGCAGGGGAGCGAGGTCGACTCCAGCGGGGCGAACGATCTCGCGCGGGCGCAGCAGCGTCAGCTCCTCGGCGAACGCCAGCCGGGCCGCCTCGCCGTGATACTCCGACGCGGTGAATTCGCCGGTGGACAGATCGATGAGGGCGGCACCCAGTGATGGCCCTGCTGTCGCTCCCGGCTTGTCGCCGCGCGGCCCCGCGCTGGAGGCGATGGCCACGATG
>JAFNAJ010000247.1 GCA_017860085.1 Acidobacteriota bacterium
CACGAACGCGAGTGACAACCGCAGGCGCGGCCGTTGACAGGTACACATCATGTCGCCTCCACGCGCGTATGATGGCGCCGTTTCGCGATCGACGCCAGCGCCGGCCCCACCGATCGGCGCGCCCCAGGACCGGGACCGTGGACCCCGGCGCCGACTGACCTCCCGCCCGCTCGGGTCGAATATCATGGAAGGAGCCACGGTGTGATGCCCGCCCGACGCTCGTGAACGCACGCGACCCTCGACCAGCCCTGGTGCTCTACGCCCTCGTGGCGGCGTGTTGGTGGGCTGCGCCCGCTGCCGGGCAGCCTGCGCCGAGGCCCCAGTCGGCAGAGCCCCTCACGGTGGTCTCGGCCGAGGGGCGACGCCCGCTGCCCGTGCGCGTGGTCAACGGGCAGGAGTATGTCGCGCTGGCCGATCTTGCCGATCTCTTTGCGCTGACCGTGCGCGACGACAGTCGCTCGGGCGGTGTGGCCGTCAGCCGCGGCACTCGCACGCTGGTGCTGGCTGCTAACCGCCCGCTGGTGTCGGTGGCAGGCCGCGTCGTGTCGCTGCAGGCGCCGCCCCTTCAGGTGGATCGGACCTGGCTCGTGCCGGTCGATTTCGTCGGCCGGGCGCTTCCGGCTCTCGTCGACGCGCGAGTGGAGCTGCGGCGAGCCGACCGGCTGGTGCTCGTCGGCGACGTTCGCGTTCCGCGGGTCGTCGCACGCAGCGAGGTGGCCGGCGGTCGCGTACGGGTGGTGCTCGACGTCGTCCCGCCAACCGAGCACACGTTCGAGTCCTCGCCTGGCCGCCTGCTGCTTCGGTTCGTGGCGGCCGGGGTCGATCTCAACGCGGACGCCGTCCCGGCAAGCGACGTGGTGGCCGGCGTTCGCGCCCTCGAAGGCCGTGCGGCGATCGCCATCGACTTCGGACCGCGCTACGCCGCGCATCGCACGTCGGAAGCGCCGCTCCCCCCGGACGGCACGCGCGTCAGCATCGAGATCACGACGTCGGGCGACCTGCCACCCACGCCGGCTGCGCCCACGACGACGCCTGAACCGAAGGCGTTGCCGCCGGAGTTGGCCGCCCTGTTTGCCCCGGCGGCCTCGCCCATTCGCACGGTGGTCATCGATCCGGGCCACGGCGGTGAGGAAGAGGGCGCCAGGGGCCCCTCGGGCACGCTCGAGAAGACCGTGGCACTGAACGTCGCGCGCCAGCTCAAGGCGGCGCTCGAGAGCCGGCTCGGCGTGCGCGTGGTGCTCACTCGCGACGGCGACGAGACGGTGCCGCTCGACCGCCGCGCCGCGATGGCCAACAACAACCGCGCCGACCTGTTCATCAGCATCCACGCCAATGCCTCGGTGAGACGGTCGGCGACCGGCGCCGAGGTGTTCTTCCTCAGCCTCGATGCGGACGGCCAGCCCGATCACGACCTGCCGGAGCCGGCCGCCGACATGCTGCCGGCGGTGGGGGGCGAGCGGGCGGTCGAGCTCATCCTGTGGGAGATGGCCCAGGTGCGGCACCTCGAGCAGTCGGCGGTGCTGGCCCGGATGATTGAGTCGCAACTGCGCGCGCGCGTCCCGATGAGCCCGCGCGCGGTTCAGCAGGCCCCGTTCCGCGTGCTGGTGGGCGCCAACATGCCGGCGGTGCTCGTGGAGATGGGCTTCATCACCAACGGGCAGGAAGAAACGCGATTGAACGATGCGTCGTACCAGCAGCGGCTCGTCCAGGCTCTCGTCGAGAGCGTGGTCGGGTACCGGGCCTACCTCGAAGGACGAACAACCGAGGGGCGCACGCCGCCCGGTCCCGCGAGGCCACCCGGCGAGGGGCGCCCCCGATGAGCCGGATCCTCGGTGTGGTGCTGGCCGGGGCGGTGGTGGCTCTGCTGCTGGGGTGGGTCGTGGTGCGTTACGTGAGCCGACCGTCCGCGCCGGTGTCACCGGGCGCCCAGGCCACGCCTGCGGCCCAGGAACCGGGCCGCCGCATTGGCGTGTCGCTCTACTTCGTGTCGGAAGACGGCATGCGCCTGGTGGCCGTCGAGCGCGAGGTGGCGTACGCCCCCACCCCGATCGAACAGGCCCGCATCATCCTCGCCGAACAGCTCGGCCCGGCGCCCGAGCCCTACGCGCAGGCCATCCCGCCTGGGACCACGCTGCGCGCCGTGTTCGTGACTGACGCGGGCGACGCGTATGTCGACCTGAGCAAGGAGGTCACCACCGCGCACCCGGGCGGGTCGCTCGACGAGGCTTTCTCCGTCTATGTCCTCGTCAACGCGCTCACGGTGAACCTGCCGGCGATCAGCCGCGTGCAGATCCTCGTCGAGGGTCGCGAGGTGGACACGCTGGCCGGGCACATCGATGTGCGCCAGCCCCTGCGCAAGGACCTGCGGTGGCTCGAGGCCCCGCCGGTCCCGGCTCCGACCTCTCCGCCGAGCCCTGCGCCCCAGCCAAGCGCCGCGCCCGTTCGTTGACGCGGCTGGTATCATTCCCTGTTTGCGGAAGGACATTTGCATGACGCGTTCAGACCATCGCGAGCCCACCGAGTTGCGGGCCGCGGTCATCAGCCCCAACTACCTGGTCCATGCCGAAGGGTCGGTCCTCATCGAGGTCGGCCGAACGCGCGTCGTCTGCGCCGCGAGCCTCGAGGAACGCGTGCCGACGTTCTTGCGCGGAACGGGCAAGGGCTGGGTCACGGCCGAGTACGGGATGCTGCCCCGGGCCACGAACACGCGGACCGCGCGCGAGGCGACGTCTGGCAAGGTGGGCGGACGGACGCAGGAAATCCAGCGGCTGATCGGACGATCGCTGAGAGCGGTGACGCGGCTCGAACAGCTCGGCGAGCGCACGCTTTGGGTGGACTGTGATGTCATCCAGGCCGATGGCGGCACCCGGACGGCGTCGATCACCGGCGCGTTCGTCGCGTTGGTGCTCGCGCTGCAGAAGATGCGTGAGAACGGCCTGCTGAAGAAGATGCCCATCGCCGACTACGTCGCCGCCACGAGCGTGGGTGTCATCGGCGGCACGCCCATGCTCGACCTGGCGTACGACGAGGACTCGCGCGCCGAGGTCGACATGAACGTCGTGAAGACGGGCGACGGACGGTTCGTCGAGGTGCAGGGCACTGCCGAAGGGGCGCCCTACGATCGATCAACGCTCGACGCCCTGCTCGACCTGGCGTCGCGAGGCATCGATCAGCTCATCGCGGTCCAGCGCGGGGTGGTCGGCCAGTTCCTTTCGTAGCGCAGGCCTTCAGGCCTGCGTCGTCCGCACGCCGAGTCGCTGGTGCCGCATGCCGACCGCCAACCGCCGAGCGATCCTCATCGCCACCACCAACGCCGGCAAGCTGCGGGAAATCCGCGAGATTCTCTCCGATCTGCCGATCGAGATCCTCTCGCTGGCCGACGTGGCGACGCTGCCGGAACCCGAGGAGACAGGGCGAACGTTTGCCGAGAACGCGCGCCTGAAAGCCGCGTACTACGCGTGCGCCACGGCCCTGCCCGTCGTGGGCGAAGACTCGGGCCTCGAGATCGACGCGCTCGATGGCGCCCCGGGCATCGAGTCGGCGCGGTTCCCCGGTGCGACGTACCCCGAGAAGTTCAACCGTCTCTATGCGATGCTCGACGCGCGCGGCGGTCGCGAGAGCACGGCACGGTTCGTCTGCGCGCTGGCTCTCTTGCAGGACGGCACCGTGCTCTTCGAGACCGAGGCTACGGTCGAAGGACACATCGCCCCGGAGCCTCGCGGCAGCGGCGGATTCGGCTACGACCCCATCTTCTACTACCCCGCCTACGGCCGCACCCTGGGTGAGGCCAGCGCCGAGGAAAAGGCTGCGGTGAGCCACCGGGGTAAGGCGTTCCGCGCGCTGCGCCACTTCCTCGCCGCACATCCGTAACGGCCTCGGCCGCGCCTCACCTTGCGCGTCCGGGACGGCATGCGGGATACTCGCCGAAGTCCCCGAGCGCGCGTCGCCGTGCGGGCGCGTGAATGATCAGACCCAGGAGGCTTCGATGTCCGAGACGTACAGCATGCCGCGCATCGGCGATCCCGCGCCCGATTTCACCGCGGTGACGACCCACGCGCCAGAGATGCGGTTCAGCGAGTGGCAGGGCGACCACTGGGTCGTGCTGTTCTCGCACCCGGCCGACTTCACCCCGGTCTGCACGACCGAGTTGGCGCAGTTTGCCCGGCGCAACGACGAGTTCGCGAAGATGGGCGTGAAGCTGATCGGCCTGAGCATCGACAGCATCCACTCGCACATCGCCTGGCTGCAGAACATGAAGGAGAAGCTCGACGTCGAGATTCCCTACCCGATGATCGCCGACATCGACATGAAGGTGTCGTCGAAGTACGGCATGCTCCATCCCGGCGCGAGCGCGACGGCGACCGTCAGGGCCGTGTTCGTCATCGACCCGAAGCGAACCATCCGCGCCATCCTCTACTACCCGCTCACGGCGGGCCGCAGCGTGGACGAGGTCGTCCGCCTCGTGCAGGCGCTGCAGACCGTCGACAAGCACGGCGTGGCGTGCCCCGAGAACTGGCACCCCGGCGACAAGGTGATCGTGCCGCCACCCAAGGTGATGAAGGACGTGCCGGACCGGCTGACGAACCCGGCATACGAGCGCAAGGATTTCTACCTGGTCTACAAGGAGATCCCCAAGTAGGGCGGGGCTTCAGCCCCGCCGCTTTGCCCTCACGGGTGGCGCTCACGAGAACATGCTCTTCGCGACGAACCAGACGTTGGCCGGCCGCTCGGCGAGCCGGCGCATGTACCAGGGGAACCAGTAGCTGCCGTACGCGATCAGCACGCGCACGACCGCGCCCTCCTTTGCCAGGCGCAGCTGCTCGGCCCGCTGGATGCCCGGGAACCAGTAGCTGCCGTACGCGATCAGCACGCGCACGACCGCGCCCTCCTTTGCCAGGCGCAGCTGCTCGGCCCGCTGGATGCCGTAGAGCATGTGGAACTCGTAGTCCTTCGGCGCGATGGCGTTGGTCGCGGCGTGCTGCCGGATGCTCGCGATGAGCGCCGTGTCGTGCGTGCCGAACACGGCGCGGAGCCCCTTCCGCAGCACTTCTGGCGCCAGCATCGCCTTCGCCAGCGAGAGGTAGCTGGCGTCGACGTCCGCCTTTTTCGGCATGGCGATCTCCGCCGGCTCGTTGTACGCCCCCTTCACCAGGCGCACGCCCGCGCCGATCGCAGCCATCGCCTCGAGGTCGCCGGCTGTTCGGTGCAGGTAGGACTGCAGGCAGACCCCCACGTTCGGGAACTCGTCACGCACGCGCCTGGTGATCTCGAGCGTGGCGTCGACGTAGGGGCTCTGCTCCATGTCGATCCAGAGGTAGTTGCCCGTCGCGTGCGCTCGCTCGGCCAGGGCCCGCACGTGGGCGACACACCGGGTCTTGTCGAGATCGAGCCCCAGTTGCGTGAGCTTCACCGACGGTTCGCACACGATGCCCGCAGCCCGGATGCGCTCGAGCGCCTCGAGGTAGTGCCGCGTCACCTCATCTGCCTCGGAGGGGTCCACCACGTTCTCGCCGAGGCGCGTGAACACGGCGTCGATGCCATCCGGCCTGAGCGCTTCGGCCGCCCGCAGCATGTCGTCGAACGCTTCGCCCGGCATGAACCGCCGCACTGCGCGCTGCACGAACGCGTACTTCGTGGCGCGCTCCCGCAGCCACACGCTCTGCGACCCTGCCAACAGCACCGAACGCATCACGCTCATCGCAGCCTCTCTGCGGCACAACATACGCGGCACGAGCGCGCCCGTCAAACCCCACGCCGCGCCCCACGCGGCGCATTCTGGCCCGGAGCGCGGCGATTCGGGTACAGTGACACGATGCGGTCGTAGACCCCGACCGCCGCAGGGGGAGAGTCGTCGATGCGAAACCGCTCGCTCGCCAAGTGCTCGGCGCGTCTGGTCGCTGCGGGACTGCTGGCCGCAGTGGCCCTGATCGCACAGCCGTTGGCTGCCCGGTCGCCGGTACACTCGATCGGCCAGCCTGCGCAGTCGCCGGCACGTACGCCCGACGTCATTTTTGTGCCCACGCCCGACACCGTCGTCCAGGCCATGCTCGATGTGGCCAATGTCACGAGCAGCGACGTGGTGTACGACCTCGGGTGCGGCGACGGACGCCGAGGCGCCCGCGGCGTGGGCATCGACATCGACCCAAGTCGCATCCGTGAAGCCACGGCCAACGCCAGAGCCGCCGGCGTCACCGACAAAGTCCAGTTCATGGAGGCCGACCTCTTCGCGACCGACATCAGCGAAGCCACGGTAGTGACGCTCTACCTGTTGCCGAGCCTCAACCGCAAGCTGATGCCGAAGCTGCTCGAGGAGCTCAGGCCCGGCACGCGCATCGTCTCGCACGCGTTCGACATGGGCGACTGGGCGCCCGACAAGCACCTCGAGGTGGACGGCCGCGACGTGTACTTCTGGACCGTGCCGAAGCGCTAGCACCGAAGCGGGGTCAGGTCTTGAGTGTCTACTTTTTTCACGACCTGGCACCGGTGCGTCATGGTGACCGGCGACTCGTGGTGCCTCCCGGTGCCACACCGTGAAAAAAGTAGACATTCAAGACCTGACCCCAGATAGCATGAACCGCCGTCACTTCGTCCGACTCGGCCTGACCTCGACGTTCGGAGCCCTTGCGACTCCCCGCCTCACCCTGGCTCGACAAGCCCCGGCTATCGTCACGTCTGACACGATGCGGCCCGGCATGCCCTGCGGCGTCGCGAGCGGCGACGTGTCCGACGGCCGCGCGGTCGTCTGGAGCCGCACCGACCGCCCCGCCAGGCTCGTCGTCGAGTACACGACAACGGGTTCGTTTGCCGACCGTATGACGGTCCGTGGACCGGCCGCCCTCGAAGAGTGGGACTACACGGCCCGCCTGGTGCTCACCGACCTCCCGCACGGCGAGCTGGTGCGTTATCGCGTCACCTTCGTGGACCTCGGCGACCTCAAGACGAGCAGCGTGCCCGTCGAGGGCAGCTTCCGCACGCCCGAGCGCGACGAAGGCCCGACCCGCGACGTCACGATCGCGTGGTCGGCCGATACCTGCGGCCAGGGCTGGGGCATCGACCTGGCTCGCGGCGGATTCGGGCTCTACGAGGCGATGCGACGCGCCCAGCCCGACGTGTTCGTGCACTGCGGCGATCTCGTCTACGCCGACAACCCGCTGCTGCCCGAGGTGACGCTGGACGATGGGAGCGTGTGGCGAAACGTGGTGACGCCCGAGAAGGCGAAGGTGGCCGAGACGCTCGACGAGTACCGCGGACAGTACCGCTACAACCTGCTCGACGAGCACCTGCGACGCTTCAACGCCGAGGTGCCGACGCTGGCCATCTGGGACGACCACGAGGTGCTCAACAACTTCTATGAGCAGCGTTCGCTCGAGGACGATCCCCGCTACGCGGAAAAGCGCATGGCGGTGCTCATCGCCCGTGGGCGCCGCGCCTTCCTCGACTACCAGCCGATGGCCCTCGACCCCGACGATCCCGAGCGCATCTACCGGGCGCGGCGATACGGGCCCTTGTGCGACATCATCCTGTGGGACATGCGCAGCGCGCGCGGCCCCAACTCGCCGAATCGGCAAGCGGCCGCCGGTGCTGACACCGCATTGCTGGGCGCCTCGCAGCTCGCGTGGGTCAAGCAGCGACTGAAGACGTCGCGGTCCACGTGGAAGGTGATCGTCACCGGTATGCCCATCGGCCTTGTCGTGACTGACTACCCGCTGACCGATGTGCACGAGGGCGTGGCCAATGGCGACGATGGGCCTCCGTTGGGACGCGAGCTGGAGATGGCGGAACTCCTCGCGTTCATCAAGCGCGAGGGCATCCGCAACGTGACGTTCCTGACCGGCGACGTCCACTACTGCTCCGCGCTGCACTACGACCCGGCGCGGGCG
>JAFNAJ010000248.1 GCA_017860085.1 Acidobacteriota bacterium
GTCTCCATCTTCATCGCCTCGAGCACGGCGACCTGCTGGCCTTCGACCACCGTGTCCCCGACGGCGACGGAGATCTGCACCACGACGGCCGGTGCCAGCGCGCGGACCATTCCGGCATCGTCTCGGGAAATGCGGTGGGCGGCGGCATTTACCTCCACGAGGTGCGTCAGCCCGCTGGCCACGGTCACGACGCGGTGCCGTCGCTCACCGAGATCGATCCAGCATTCATGCGGGCCAACCCGGTCCACGCGCACATCGATGCGGGTGCCGTCGACGTCGAGCCGGTAACGTTCGGCGCCGTGTCGATAGACGCGGAACACGTAGCGCTCGCCGCGGTATCGCAGCTCGACCGTACGGCCGATGGCAGGATCGGCCACCGGCCGCAAGCGCGCCGCGGAGGCAAAGAACTGCTCGCGCTCATCCACGAACGCGGCGTCGTACACGGCCACCGCTGCGGCGATCAGGGCGACGTCGGGATGCTCGCGCGAGATGTGGCGGCCCGCCGCCGCGAGGCGATCGAGCCACTCCACATCGGTTGCCGACGCGCGGAAGTCGTCGTGATCCACGAGGTGCTGCAGGAAGGCCCTATTGGTCGCCCCACCACTCACGACGAGCGCGCTGTCGCCGAGTGCCGACGCGAGCAGGTCCCTGGCGTGCTCCCGCGTCTCGCCCACGGCCACCAGCTTCGCGAACATCGAGTCGTACTCGGGCGCAATGGCGTCTCCCTCTCGGACGCCGGTGTCGAGGCGCAGCCCGGGTCGCGTTGGCACGTGCAGCTGGGTGAGGATGCCGGGCGAGGCGGCGAAATTCGCCTCCACGTCTTCGGCATTCAGGCGCACCTCGATGGCGTGACCTCGAGGCCGTGGCGGAGCGTCCGGGAGGCGCTCTCCGCGCGCGATGAGCAACTGGAGCTCGACGAGGTCGACTCCGGTCACCTGTTCGGTGACCGCGTGCTCGACCTGGATGCGGGGGTTCATCTCCATGAACGTGAACCGGCCGCTCTGCGGAGCGAACAGGAACTCCACCGTGCCGGCATTCTCGTAGCTCGCAGCCCGGCACAGCCGGACAGCGGCCTCCTGGATGGCGGTGGCCACGGCTTCGGGCAGTGCCGGCGACGGCGCCTCTTCCACGAGCTTCTGGTGGCGTCGCTGGACCGTGCAGTCGCGCACGCCCAGCGACCAGATCGTCCCAAGGCGATCGGCGACGACCTGCACTTCGACGTGACGTGCGCCTTCCACCCAGCGCTCGAGGTAGAGCGTCGCGTCGGCGAAGAGCTTCCCGGCCTCGTCGCGTGCGCGGCGATAGGCTTCCTCGAGGTCGGCCGGCGAGGCGATCTTGCGGATGCCTCGCCCGCCACTACCGCTCGATGGTTTGATCACGACGGGGTAGCCGAGGCGTGCAGCCTGATCACGGAGGTCCACGATGCCCTCGACCGTCAAGCCGCCCCACGGGGTGGTCGGCACCCCGATCTCCTCGGCGAGCTTCTTCGCCCTGACCTTGTCACCGAGGGCACGCATCGCCTTGGCCGACGGGCCGATGTGGACGACGCCAAGCCGCTCGCACAGTTCGACGAACTCGGGCTCCTCGGACACGAAGCCCCACCCGACCCAGACGGCCTCGGCGTGGGCTTCCCGAATCGCGCGCTCGAGCACGGCATAGTCGGCGTACGGCGTGCGGCGCGCGGCCTCCGGGCCGGCGCTCGCCAACTCGACGCCTTCGTCGGCCTCGCGCACGAACAGCGCCCGGCGGTCGGCTGCCGTGAACAAGGCCACGGTGCGGATGCTCGTGTCGTGCCGGCGATTGAAATCGCGAACACCGCGGATGAAACGTACCGCCGGTTCGCCACGGTTCACGATGGCTACGCGCGAGAAGTTGTCATTCATGGGAGACACAGCGTCGGGGGAAACTCAGCATATCAAAAAGGGGGACTGGACCCCCTTGCGCTATGCTGGGCCCGCCCGTTCTCCCGTGAAGGTGGATGGAGGTTCCCATGCGTGTCGTCGCCGTGGTCGCGATGCTGTGCCTTCCGGCACTGGCGCTCCCCTCGGGCCGGTCGCCCGACGGCCATCCCCTCCAGGAAGGAGGAACCGCCGTCCGCCAGACCGAGCGGGACGAGTACACGTCGTACGAGTTGCTGGCGCCAGACACGCACCAGTTCCGCATCCTGTACGACGTGACCGCCACCACGCCAGGGGCGCGCTTCTATTTCAATGCCATCCGGAAGGGAAGTGAGGCCAGCGATGAACGCGTGGTCGATGCGGCAACGGGCACGTCCGCACCCTTCGAGATCGTCTCTGGGGCAGACGCTCGCGCGAGCGGGCACCCCGAGGCCGATCTCGACACTCGGTACATCAAGGTGACGCTGGCGCGCCCGGTCCCCGCTGGTGGCGGTGTGCGACTGCGGATCGCGAAGACCTACAAGGATGCGGGGAGCTACGCGCGCGACGGCCAGGGGATCGTCTTCAAGCGGTCACTCGGCATCAGGCGCAACAAGGTCGTGCTGCCGCCGGGCTACGAACTCGTGGCCTGCAACGTGCCGTCGCAGGTGCTCGAGGATGCCGGCGGTCGCATCGCGATCAGCTTCATGAATGCCAACCCCGGCGCGGCCGACCTCGCCCTGCGCGCAAGGCCTCTGCCGCCCCGCCCGTCAGCCGTCCCGCGTGCACGTGTGGCTGCGAGCGAGGCGTCACCCGGGCCGACGCCAGGGCCGTCGCGGTCGCTCGCGGAATCGGCTGCCTGGCCGATCCCCGAGCGAGCATCTCAAGATCGTGACATCGTCTACTTCCTGCAGCCCCCGGAGACGCACGCGTTCGACCTCTATCACGACTACACGGAGTCACGGGAGGGCACCGACACGTACCTCAACGTCGTCCGCGCCGGCAGCCGGGTCTCGAACCCTTCGGCTCGCAGCCTCGACTCGGGCGAATCCCTGCCGACCGAGATCCTGCGCGGGCGTGAAGCCCTCGCGCGGGCGAACATCGATCCAGGCGAGCCCATCGGCGACGACACCGAGGTGGTGGTGATCAGGTTCCCGCCCGTGGTGAAAGGACGGTCGGTACGCCTGCGGATCTCGGAGACCTACACGGACCCCAACCGCTATGGCCTCGTCGGCGACACGCTCGTGTGGCATCGAGCGTTCGGCCGCCCACGGAACGCGGTCGTCTTGCCGGAGGGGTACTACCTGGTGGCGAGCTCGATCCCGGGCACCGTCTCACTCGCGGACGACGGCCGGGTGCGACTCGACTTCTGGAACGGACGGCCCGACGAGATCGAGGTGCTCGTGAGGGCGCGTCGCCGGTGGCCGCGCTAGCCGGCCTTCGTCACCTGCGTCGCCACGCCCAGCACGTACTCGACACGGATCCGGTCGCCGGGCTCGAGCCTCGGCGCAACCGCCTCTGGCCCAAGGCGCGCCACGACCACCTGCCCGTTGGGGTCGTCAGGGTCCACGAACTGCACGTCGAGGGAGATCTGTCCGTGAATGCTCACGGGCTGGATCTTCTTGAGCACGCCCTCGCGCGTCCCCTTCAGCATGTAGCACCTTCGCCGAGCAGCATGAACAACAGGGCCTTCTGCGTGTGCAGGCGGTTCTCGGCCTCGGTGAACACGAGCGAATACGACGCGTCGATCACCTCGTCGGTCACCTCGTCTCCTCGATGCGCGGGCAGGCAGTGGAGGAACGCCGCGTCCCTGGCTGCGGCCGCCATGAGGTCGGCGTTGACCTGGTAGGGCCGGAACAGGTCTGCGCGCTCGTCCGCCTCGGCCTCCTGCCCCATCGAGGCCCACACATCCGTGTACACCGCTCGCGCGTCGCGGACGGCTTCCCGGGGGTCGCGGAACAGCCGCACCCTGGCCCCGTGCCGCGACACCGCGGCCGCTTCTTCGACGACGCGGGAGGGCAGTTCGTAACCCTCGGGCGATGCGACGTGGACGTTGACGCCGAGCATCGACCCGGCGTGCGCCAGCGACGCTGCCACGTTGTTGCCGTCGCCGACGAACGCGAGCGTCTCGCCGTCGAGCCGGCCCCAGTGCTCTTTGAGCGTGAGGAAGTCGGCCAGGGCCTGGCAGGGGTGCTCCTCGTCGCTCAGCGCGTTGATCACCGAGAGCGACGGCGCGCACTCCGCCACCGTCACGAGTCGTTGCTGACTGAACGTCCGGATGACGGCCGCGGCCACCCACCGCTCGAGGTTCCGCGCGACATCGCGCAGGTCCTCGCGCCCACCGAGCGCGACGTCCGAAGGCGGTGACAGCACGTGGCCCCCGAGCTCGTGCACGGCCACCTCGAAGGTCGATCGGGTACGCAGCGACGGCTTCTCGAACAGCAGCGCCACGTGGCGGCCGTCGAGGGCGGCGGCCGACGGCGCTCGCCGGCGCATGTGCCGGTCGCGCTTCATGGCGCTCGCCACGTCGAGGCAGTGCTCCAGTTCACCGTGAGAGAGGTTGAGAATCGACAGGAAGTGCTTGGGCATGGTCAGGACCGCTCGGGCCGCTGGCAAGCAATGGGCGTGGGACAGCGCGCCGGCCGCCACGATGATGCCACGGGACACCCGGTGGCTGTCGAGTCCCGACCCTGGCGCTGCGCATCGAGGCGGCGGACACGGGTTCCCGGTGGCGGGTCAGTATGCATAGCAATTCAGTCTCGGGACCTCCCGCGATGCGAGAAGATAACGGATAAGCAGCTACGCGATGGGCGATCAGGTTGCAATAGTATGCACACATATGAAACTATATTCACTTCGCGCAACGGCGCGGGACGCTCATGTCCATCAAACGTTTTCGACAGGCGGCGATCCTCGACCTGGTGGCGCACGG
>JAFNAJ010000249.1 GCA_017860085.1 Acidobacteriota bacterium
CTTGCGTTTGCCCAGACCCCGAACGTGAACCACGGCGGCACGCCAGGCCCCAGCCGCTACACGATGTGGCTCGTGCCGTTTGCGGCGCCTCTCTTCCGGATCGGCGCGCTCTCGGCCGCGAGGTGGCGCGAGCGAACGCTGGCGGCGGTGGCCATGATCTCGCTGGTGTGTGCAGTCGTGTTCTATCACCCGAGGCTTCCGCAGGATTGCCGGACGCACACCCGCCTGGCGACATGGCTGCTCGCGACGTGGCCACAGCTGTACAACCCCGTGCCAGAGGTGTTCGTGGAGCGCACGCTGGCCGTGGATGGCGAGTTCATCCTTCCGGCCGCGACGCCGCGCTGCGAGAAGGTGCTGCTCGCGGGCGGGACACAAGGCACGGTGGCCTGGCCAATCCCCTGCGGCCCCGCCTCCGTACCCCCGCCCTGCAGCGACCCGGGTGTCTTGTGCTATGCGAACCGCTCCGCTGGAGGCTACACCTTCGTCCGCGCGCCCGATCAACGGGGCCTGCCAGCGCCGCAACCCGCACCAGCATGGGATGCCGTGCATCGGGCCGCCTGGGACGTCCTGGGCGTCGATTGGCCGGCGGCCAGAGGTGCGCGGCCCCTGAGCAGCGAGTCGTTTGTGAAGCGCGCTGCCGCGATCGCACGGATCTCGACGCTGCAGACCGATCGCGACCTGGTGGCCTGGGTGCGCACCATGGGAACGGGCAGCCCCAGCCTCGTGGTCGAACCTCCAGCCAGGGCCGAGTGGTGGCTGTTCGATGCGCCGGGCCCCCCGGTCAGCCTCGGGCCGCCGGGAGGGACCCTCGTGCCAGGCGACACCCTGCCCTTGCCTCCCGACATCACGGCCCTCCTGGTCGTCCGCGTACCAGGTCGGCACGGACCGTCCTGATCGGCGGGCGTCTCGTCACTCGGCCGGCCCACTGCTCGAGGCACTGTCACAGTGAATTCGCAGGAATGTCGCACATTCGAAGGACCGGCCCCCACCATTCGGAGGGATGCTGGCCAGCGTGGAGGTGCGTATGGCCAGGGTCGATTCGCGTGTCTTGGGCCTCGCGCTGAGCGCCGCTGCGCTCGTCTGCCTCGTCGCTACGAGCGTTCCGGCGCAGTCGCGCATCGAGTACGTGCCGGCCAAGCGGATTTCGAGCATCCAGGGTGCCGACGTCTACGAGGCCTACTGCGCGACATGTCATGGACCCGCGGCCCAGGGCAACGGTCGGGCAGCTTCTCTCCTCAGGGTGCGGCCACCAGACCTGACGCTGATCGTAGTGCGTGACGGCAGGTTCGACCGCATGCACGTGATGAACCACTGCGGCGTGGTCGGCCAGAACGCGGACTCGCCCATGCCGTCTTGGGACAGCATCTTGGCGGACACGTACGGCGAACGCAAATACGCCCAGCTGGCGATCCACAATGTCGCGGTGTACGTGGAGACGCTTCAGCGAGACTGACCGTCGAGGCGCGGAGCACGGACGAGGGGGACAGGCGCCGTCCTCGCGGGTCGGGAATCCGACGCGAGGACGCCGGTGCCTGTCCCCCTTGTGATCGGTTACGCTATCGACCGTCGGTGGGCGCGAGTCGCTCCAGGTCGACCCATCGCAGGTATCATCCGATCGTGGCTCCGGGGCCGCTCGTGCTCCCACAGACTCCCTTCACGCGTCGCGTGCCGGCATCGACCGCCGGGGTTCGCGACGCGTCTGACGCCTTGACGAAGTTCTTCGCCGAACGGGGGCTCAACTCGTCCTCCCTGTGGCGGTTTCAGGTGGCCGTCGACGAGGTCCTGAGCAACATCGTCCAGCACGGCTACGGGGGCGAGTCCGACGCGCCGATTGACGTCACGTTCGAATTGCTCGCTGGCGAGGTCGTGGTGACGGTGATCGATGACGCGCCGCCGTTCGATCCGCTATCGGTGCCTCGGCCAGCGACGACGGACCGGTTGGAGGACCGGCCGCCGGGCGGCCTCGGGATACACCTGCTCAAGTCGTTGATGGACCGGGTCGAGTACGCGCGATGCGAGGGGCGGAACCGGCTGGTCCTCGCAGCCCGCGTGTGAGTGGGATACTGACGCAGAGAGGGAGTCCAGGCATGGAGACTCGGCTGGAGCACCGCGGCAGCGTCACGGTTGCCGTTCCCGTCGGCCGGATTGACTTCACCACGAACACCGCGTTCGAGCGCGCCCTGGCGGAGGCGCTCGATGCCGGAGCGCGCAGGCTCGTGGTCGACTTCGGGAGCGTGGAGTTCATCAGCAGCGCGGGAATTCGCACCCTCATCACCGTTTCGCGACGACTCTCCGCCAACCAGGGCACTCTCGCGCTGTGCGGCCTCACTGAACCGGTGCGACAGGTGCTGGACATCTCGGGGCTGCTGCCGATGTTCACGACCGTCCCTTCGATCGAAGAGGCCGTGGCCCGGCTCGCCAGCCCCGACGAGGCCACGCCGCTGTGACCTCGGCCCGGCTTCATCTCCGGATCGAGACGCCGGGGCAGGCGTCCCTCGATCGGCGCTTCGACTTGGACGAGGTCGTGGTCGGGCGGTCGACCCAGGTCGACGTCGTGGTGGCCGACAACGCGGTGTCGCGTAGGCATGCCCGACTGTTTCGTCGCGGGGACGACTGGCTCATCGAGGATCTCGGCTCGGTGAACGGCACACTGGTCAACGGGGCCAGGGTCGCCGAGCCCAAGGTGCTGCAGCCCGGCGATGTCGTGGGCGTCGGGCCGGGGCGCCTCATCGTGAAAGCGGTGGGCGCGCGGGCCACCTCGTCTGTGCTCGCAGCACCCTCGGCCGACATCGACGACTGGCCGGCCACCACGCTCCGGCCAGCGACCGACGTTCTCCACGGTGCGGTCACCGGCGCCGACGCGACGTCTCGACTGCGGTTGCTCAACGACGTCCATCGCGCCCTCGCCGCACCGATCTCCTTGGGCGACCTCCTCGAGCTGGTGCTCGACCGGGCGTTCACGTCGGTGCAGCCCGAGGACGCCGCCATCTTCCTGCGGCGTGACGATGGCGAGCTCTATCGCGCGGCCGAGCGCCATGCGACTCGCGCATCGGGCGACCTGCTCATTTCGCGGAGCCTGGCCAGGGCCGTCACCGAGGAGGGGGCCGCCGCGATCGTCAACGACGTCCAGGCCGACGCACGCTTCGCGCACGCCGACAGCATCGTCCGCTCGGGCGTCCGCAGCATCGCTGCCGCGCCCCTTTCGGATGTGGACGGCTGCCTGGGGATGATCGCCCTCTACTCGCGCGCGCCTGGTCGGACGTTTGCCGACGATGACCTCGAACTCCTGGTGGCGCTGGCCGCGGCTGCGGCCCTGCGCATCCGCAACATCGCCCTGGTCGAGGAGGCCACCGAACGCCGGCTGCTCGGGCGTGAATTGGCGCTCGCCAACGAGATTCAGAAGAGCCGGCTGACGCGGCCGCCCGAGCTGCCGGACATCGATGTCGCCGCGCGCATGCGCCCCGCGCGCACGGTGGGGGGCGACCTGTACGACTTCCTGGTCGTGGGCCGCCACCTGTGGTTCGTCGTCGGCGACGTGGCCGGGAAGGGCATTGGCGCGGCGCTGCTGATGGCGGTGGTCCAGACGCTGTTTCGTGCGGCGGCGCCGGTGTGTTCGTCAGTCGAGGACCTGCTCGCGCGCCTGAACTCGGAACTCTGCCGCGACAACGAGGGGGCCGTGTTCGTCACGGCCCTCGCCGGCTGCCTCGATCTGGACACCGGGACGACGAGGATCGCCAATGCCGGCCACCTGCGACCCTACCGCGTCGGACAGAGCGGCCTCAGCGAGGTTGCGCCGGAGCGCAGCGCGGTCCCGCTCGGACTCGTCGACGACGTCATCTACCCGGTGATGACGTTGAACCTGGGCGCAGGCGACGGCCTCGTCATCTACACGGATGGCGTGTGCGACGCGATCGACGGCCAGGGCCGTGCGTTTGGCAGCGATCGGCTCGAGCCGTGCCTGCAGGCGCTGAGCCAGGCGCCCGCACGCGAGATCGTCGACGAGCTCTTCGAGCAGGTTGACAGATTCGCCGCAGCGGTTGCCCAGGAAGACGACATCACGGTGGTGGCGCTTCGCTACCGGGGCCACGCGATCGACGGGTAGTGGCCCGGCGCACGCTGCCGCGCCGTGGGTCGTCCGGGTCAGGCCAGCTGCCGCTTGATCAACTCCGCAAACAGGCCTGCCTGCGCCGCGAGTTCCTCGTAGGTGCCTGTCTGGACGACCCGCCCCTTGTCCAGCACGTAGATGCGATCGGCGCCAATGATGGTGCTGAGTCGGTGGGCGACGGCGATGCGCGTCGCCTGCAGGCGCTCGAGGCTCCTGGTGACGATTGCCTGTGTTCGATTGTCGAGGGCACTCGTCGCTTCGTCGAACACCACGACACGTGGGCGGTTGACGATGGCCCGGGCGATCATCAGGCGCTGTCGCTGCCCGCCCGACAGCGTGGGGCCGCCCTGCTGCACGACCGTGTGCATGCCCATCGGCATCTCGCGGAGGTCGTCCTCCAGCCCGGCCTGGCGCGCCGCCTCCCAGGCGTCGTCGATCGTCAGGGGCCACGCGCCCACGATGTTCTGAAGGAGCGAACCCTCACGGATCTTCCCGGTCTGCATAACCACGCCGATCTTTCGACGCAGCTTCTGCACATCCAGGCGCGAGATGTCGCGGCCATCGAAGTTGATGGATCCGCGCTCGGCGACCTCCAGGCCGAGCAGCAGGCGGACCAGTGTCGACTTGCCCGAACCCGACGGACCCACGAGCGCGATGTACTCCCCGGGCCGCGCGCGAACGGACACGTCGTCAAGT
>JAFNAJ010000250.1 GCA_017860085.1 Acidobacteriota bacterium
CAACTGCATCGCGCTCGTCTGGCACGGGCGCGTGCTCGCTCGCGAGGCGCGGGCGTCGTGGAAGGGAGCGGCGGCGATCGTCTAGCGGCCGACGGCAAAGCGGGCTGGCATCAGAAGCAGGGCGACCCACCGATGAAGCTGAGGTCCCCTGGCCTGCGTCTGCGAAGACGTTCCTCGAGGTGCTGGCCCGCCACTGACAGCAGCCGTCCTCGCACCCAGGCTCACCGGCCGGTGTCGTGCCCCGTCGGCTGGTGCCTCAGGCCGGCGCGAGGGCCGTCGACAAGGGCTCGCGCGGCGACTGGACGACCTGGCCGTCGAAGAGATCCATGCGCTCGGCCTGCGGCGCCGCCGGCAGTCCGGGCATGCGCAGGATGTCGCCCAACAGCGGCACGACGTAGCCGGCGCCCGCCGCGAGGATGACATCTCGCACCGTGATCTCGAAGTCGGCCGGACGGCCGACGACCTGTGGATCGTCCGAGAGCGATTTCTGGGTCTTGGCGATGCACAGCGGCAACCCGCCGAATCCGAGCGCCTCGATCTGCGTGAGCGCGCGCCGCGCCTCGCGGCTCCACTCCACATCGCGCGCGCCGTACATGGCGTGGGCAACCTTGGCCATCTTGACCGGGATCGGCTCAGCCCAATCGTAGAGCGGCGTGAAGGGCTTCGACCGCTGTTCGGCATGAGTCGCGACGGTCTCCGCCAGGGCGATGCCTCCTTCGCCACCCCTCTCGAAGACGTCCGACACCGCGAAGGGCACGCCCGCCTCCGCACACCACCGCCGCACCACGGCGATCTCATCGTCGGTGTCGGCCTTGAACCGGTTGAGCGCCACGACGGGCGACTCGCCGAAGATCCGGATGTTCTCCACGTGCTTCGCCAGGTTGCCGAGCCCGCGCTCCACGGCGCCGGCATCCGGCGTCGCCATGGCGGTCTTCGCGACGCCGCCGTGCATCTTGAGGGCCCGCACCGAGGCCACGAGCACGACGGCGGCGGTGTCGAGACCAGCCGACACGCACATGATGTCGAAGAACTTCTCCGCCCCGAGGTCGAAGCCGAACCCGGCCTCGGTCACTGCCCAGTCGGCACGCGCCAGGGCGAGCCTGGTTGCCGTCACCGAGTTGCACCCGTGCGCGATGTTGGCAAACGGGCCGCCGTGCACCAGCGCCGGCACGCCGTCGCAGGTCTGCACGAGGTTGGGCAGCATGGCGTCCTTCAAGAGCACCATCATGGCGCCGACGGCCCGGAGGTCTGCCGCCGTCACGGGCTCACGCTCGGTCGTCAGGGCCACGATGATGCGCGCCAGCCGCTTGCGCAGGTCGTCGAAATCCTCGGCCAGGCAGAGGGCAGCCATGACCTCCGAGGCCGGCGTGATGTCGAACCCCGTCTCGCGCGGCACCCCTTCGAGGACGCCTCCGAGGCCAATCACCACGTGCCGGAGGGCGCGATCGTTCATGTCGATGACGCGCCGCCAGGTGACGCGCCGCGCGTCGATGCGCAGGGCGTTGCCGTGGTGGATGTGGTTGTCGAGCATCGCCGCCAGCAGGTTGTGCGCCGAGCCGATGGCGTGAAAATCCCCGGTGAAGTGGAGGTTGATGTCGCTCTCGGGCACGACCCGCGCCGCACCGCCCCCGGTGGCACCTCCCTTCTGACCGAAGGTCGGTCCCATCGACGGTTCGCGCAGCGCGAGGCAGGCCGACTTGCCCAGCCTTGCGAAACCTTGCGCCAGGCCGATGGCCGTGGTGGTCTTGCCTTCGCCGGCGTCCGTCGGGGTGATGGCCGAGACCAGCACCAGACGACCGGGCGGTCGTCCCGAGCGAATCGCGTCGAGGGTGATCTTCGCCTTGTCGTGCCCGTACGGGATGACTTGGGAAGGCGAGAGCCCGAGGTCGGCGGCGAGGGCGGAGATCGGGCGGACTGTCGAGACGCGCGCCATGGCGCCGGCCCCCCGTGCACCGGTACTTCAACGGTAGCACGCGGGGCGTGACGAGGGGTATGGAGCGACGCGGTCGCCTCAGGGTGCGAGACGGCCGTACTTGCGGAGCACCTCGCGCAGGCGCTCGTGCGGGAGCGCAACCACCCGGTGATTGTCGGCACCGACCATGGTGTCGGCCGCCGTCATCGCGTTGATGATCGCTTCCTCCGTGGCGTAGATCGTCGCGTCGAACACGGGGTTCATGTCCTCGTTCGACATCATCTGCACCGTGGCGAGGCCCTCACCCGTGAACGCGTCGGGATTGGCCGTGGAGAAGGCGATGAAGATGTCACCGGACCCATTGCCCGACATCCCACCCGTGCGGGCCATGCCCAGCGAGGCGCGACGCGCCAGGCGCTTCAATTGGTGCGGCAACAGCGGGGCGTCGGTGGCGACCACGATGATGATCGAGCCGAGTTCGCCGCGCGCGGCGTGGAGCTGGTCGAGGGCGTATGGGACTCCCTCGGCGATGTCGGTCCCGACGGGCGCCCCGGCCACCATCAACTGTGCGCGGCGGCCGAAGTTGGCCTGGACCAGCACGCCGACGGTGTAGCCGCCCTCTTGCGTGGTGAGACGCCGGGACGCGGTGCCGATACCGCCCTTGAACCCGTAGCAGACCATCCCCGTGCCGCCGCCCACGTTGCCCTCGGCCACACGCCCCCCGGAAGCCGACGCCAGCGCCTCGAACACGTGGCGCTCCTTCACGTGGAACCCGTTGATGTCGTTCAGGAAGCCGTCGTAGGTCTCGGCCACGACGGGCAGCGACCACCAGTACCCTGACGAGTCCGGAGCCGACCGTGCGCGCCACGCGATGAGCGCGTCCCGCACGACCCCGACGCTGTGCGTGTTGGTGATCGCCACGGGCCCTTCGAGGAAGCCCGACTCCTCGACCCACGTGGTGCCGGTCATCTCTCCATTGCCGTTCATCGAGAACCAGCCGGCGAAGGTGGGCCGGGTGTTCGAGTCGGCGCCTCTCGGGAGCACGACGGTCACGCCCGTCCGGACCGGGCCCTCTCCCACCTTCAACGGACCGTCACCCGAGATGAGCGTCGCGTGCCCGACCGTGACGCCGGCCACGTCGGTGATCGCGTTGAGCGGACCCGGCGCGCCGACGAACGGGACGCCGAGATCGCGCGCGCGGGGCCTGGGCGTCTGCGCGTGAAGCGCAGACGCCCAGGTGAGCAGCAGGCACGCAGCAACACGGGCGAGCGTGACGGCGGTGGCGCGGACCTTCGGGTCCGCGATGCGAAATCGCAACATGCTGGTGGCCTCCCGGACTACCTCACGACACGTCCGTCGAGCGCCACGCGCACCTTCACGCGGTCGCCGTTCTTCGTCGAGACGGTGTATCCACTGATCAAGACGTACCAGTCGCCCGACATGGGATCTGCGACCTCCACGTACTCGGGACTGTTGATGGTCGCGCCCTCGAAGTAGGCACCTCCGTTGGGGTCGACCAGGATGATGTCCATGTCGTTGGTGGGATAGCTGTCCCAGGTTCCCGTCCACGACGCCCTCGCGGTCAACTGCTTCGTCCCTGCTGGGACAGCGACCCTGTAGACCAGTGTCTCCCCATCAGCGATCTTCTGGTCCGCCGTCAGCTGGCTGACCGGGTCGGCGATCGCGTAGATGTTCACCGAGGCGCCGATTGCGCTGGCGTTCGTCCAGTCGCCGCTCATCGTCACCCGCATCAGCCCTTCCTCGGGGTTCTCGATGGCCCACGTGCCACCTGTGGAGAATGCGAAGACCGGGTAGTCGCCCTCGCCGATGGCGCTGGTCTTGGCGCTGTGCACCGACAGCAGAATGTCGTCACCGAAGAACTCGTTCTGCACCGCCCCTGGCGTGACCCCGAACAGCCTCACCACGATAGCCTTCGTGTTTGGCAGGACCCGGTAGTACGTGTCGAAGCGCTGGCCCGGCAGAAGACGGGCCGCCCGCCGCGTCGTGTTGCCCTGGAAGACCTGCAGGCCGGTGCCCTGACCGATGTTCACCTTCACGTCGGTGTTGACGCCACCTTCGGCCCCAGGTGTATCGGGGGCCACCATGTCCTGGAGGAGGTCCCTCGCCGCGACGGCATTGACGTACCCGTTCCCCATGTCGAGCGCACCCGACCCGTCCTTCAACACGGACTGGTCGGCCGACATGATCAAGGCGTTGCGCACCTGGCGAGCCGTAGCGTCTGGCACCGCCTGCCGCAATACCGCGGCGATGCCGGCGACCGTGGGCGTCGAGAAGCTCGTGCCGCTGGCGAGGCTGATGCTGTTGACCGTGGCCGCAAAGCCCTGCCCATAGCTCGCGAAGCCGTTGGCGACGAGCTCGGGGTCGACACGACCGTCGGCGGTGGGCCCCCGGGAACTGAAGTAGGACATCTGGGTGTCGGCGAACGGGCGATAGCGTGCGCCGATGCCAGGACCGTACCCGAGGTCGCGCAGGATGCGTTCGTGCACGGCCGACGAACTCGCCCCCACCGTCAACGAGCCGAACCCGGTTCCGGGACTCCCGCCCGTCGTGCCGCTCGGGCCTGCGTTGCCGGCACTCGTCACGAGCACGATGTCGTGCTCGAGAAAGGCCTGCGTCACCTCGTCCTCGAGATCGCGGCCGGCATAGAGGGTCGCTCCACCGAGGCTCATGTTGCAGACCTTGATGTTGAGGGCGACGTAGCTGCCGTCGGACCTCCTCGTTTCCGGCATGCCGTTGTCGAAGTTCTCGCGAAGCTGGATGACCCGCTCCATCGCCGCGATGACCGTCGACTCGGGTGCGCCGCCTGTCGGACCAAACACCCGGAGGGCGTAGATGCTCGAGAGTGGCGCCGA
>JAFNAJ010000251.1 GCA_017860085.1 Acidobacteriota bacterium
CGGTGCGGCCCACTCGGTCGTCAAAGGCGACGGCGACCTGGTGTGGGCGAGTGTCATCGACGACTGCGTCAAGGGCACGCCCCAACGCTTCTACGAGGCAGGCAAGGTTCCGGGCGACGCGTTCGTGTCGGCCCGGTGGGACCTGCTGCCCCCCAAGAGCTACATGTGGGCGTCGGTCCAGACCGTGCGGGGCTGTCCGAAGCACTGCTCGTTCTGCTCGGTATGGCGGACCGACGGCAATGCCCCGCGTCAGCGAGGGCCCGAGGCCGTGGTCGCCGAGGTCGTCGAGCTTCGGCGCAAGGGCTTCCGCTTCATCGCGCTGGCCGACGACAACTTCTACCCGGTGACGCTGGGCGACCTCGAGCAGGCCAGGCGGCGACGGGATCCCGCCCGGCTGCACGCGCTCGAGGCCATGCGGGCCGAGCGGTTCGCGTTGATGGACTTGCTGTCGAAGTTGCCCGACGACATGGTGTTCTACACGCAGATCACCATGGAGGCCGCCGAGGACCCGGAATTCCTGCAGGCCATGGCCCGCGCACGGATTCGGGGCGGACTGGTCGGCGTGGAGGCGGTGACCCCCGAGGGCCTGAAGGACGTCTACAAGGACTTCAACGCGTCGGGCGAAGCGCTGGTGGAGCGCCTCCGGGCGTTCGAGGAGCACGGCATTCACGTGCTGGGCTCGTTCATCTTCGGCCTGCCGAGCGATCGCCCCGAGACGTTCGACGCGACGGCGGCGCTGGCCGAGCGGGCCCGCATGACGTTCGCGCAGTTCGTCATGCTGACGCCGTTCCCCGGCACCGTGGACTTCGAGCGGTGGGAGCGCGACCCGGCCCGGGCGGGAGACTCGGTCGACGGCATCCCGGTGACGCGACACTGGCTGATTCCGCAGGAGCGGCGCCCGAAGGTCTTCACACCGCACCCGATGATGTCGGCAGACGAGATCCGACGTCGCACGCAGGGCGTGTGGGACCAGTTCTACTCGCTGCCGCGCATCTGGCGCCGGGCGAGCGCGGTCCGATCGCTGCGGGGACGCCTCGCGTTCGTGCTGATCTCGAAGCTCTATCGGCAGATGTACGCGAACACGGGGATCGCGACGGATTCTGCGCGCGTGGCGCGTTCGGCGCGCCTGGCCCGCTGGATCGCCAAGCCCTGCCGTCGCCTGTTCGCGGCACCGCCGATGCCGGAGCTGCAGATGCCTGTGCCGAGCGGCACCGGCGCCCTCCCCCGGTCCGCGCCCTCACTGGGGTCAGATCTTGATTTCGCGCACGTGCAGAGAATCGAGACGTGACCCCGAGGCCCTCGGTCAGCGACGCCTTCGCCTGGCGACGAGCGCCGCGAGGCCCAGCAGCCCGAACGCGGTGAAGAGGATGCCCGCGACAAGGCCGATCGCCGGGTTGCCTCGTCGCGTGGGCGCGTTGCTGAAGTAGAGATAGAGGAAGACGGGGCCCGTCAGCAGGAACCCCAGGACGATCGCCGCGCACCCGATGGCGGCCTGCCAGGACGCGATGGCGGGTCGCGTGCGTGGTTGCCCGCGATTTCTGCGGGATGCTACACTTTACTGCTCGCGTGGCCCCGGGACGGGCGACGTGGCTTCCGTGCGTCTGATGGTGGGTGTAGCTCAGCGGTAGAGCGCCGGACTGTGGCTCCGGAAGTCGCGGGTTCGAACCCCGTCATCCACCCCACTCCCCGAGAACCCCGCGTCAACGGCCCGATTCTCCACGGCCCGGACCCCTTCAGAACCCTGCCCTGGGATCTCGAGGTCAGCCGTGCTGATGATGCGCGGCGACGCCCGACGGGTGCTGGCGCGGCCGCTCGCGTTCCAGCCACGCCGTCCACGTGTCGATGCCCTGTCCCGTGCGCGCCGAGACCGGCAGCACGGCCAGCGCTGGCATCACGCGCGCCAGGTTCTCCTCGATGGCCTCGACCCGAACGTCGGGCAGGTGCGGCAGCAGGTCGACCTTGGTGACGAGCACGAGATCGGCCTTGCGGAACATCACGGGGTACTTGAGCGGCTTGTCCTCGCCCTCGGTCACGGCGAGGGCCACCACGTTGAAGGCCTGGCCGAGGTCGTAGACGGCCGGGCACACGAGGTTGCCGACGTTCTCGATGAACAGGTAGTCGATGCCGTCGAGCGCGATGTGGTGAAGCGCGCGGTGCACGAGATCGGCGTCGAGGTGACAGGCCGAGCCGGTGGTGATCGATTGCGTGGGGATGCCCGCGGCCCGAAGACGTTCGGCGTCGCGCTCGGTGGCCAGATCGCCAGCCATGGCCGCGAGCCGGCGCCCGCTGAGCGCCCGCGCGGTGGCCTCGAGCACGGCCGTCTTGCCCGCTCCAGGCGAACCCATCAGGTTGATGGCCAGCACGCCATGCTCGCCGAAGTGCGCCCGGTTGTGTGCGGCCTGCCGCTCGTTGCCCGAGAGGATCTTCTCCTGCACCTCCACCGGGACCATCTCGGGATCGCCGCACCCGCACGTCTCACACATCGGCCACCTCCAGCTCGATTCTATCCAACATGATCTCATCCCCTGCGGTCAGCCGCGCACCAGATCCGCACGCGGCGCACCGAAGCGCCATGCCCTGGGGGATGGCCTGCCCGCACGCACGGCACTCCCATCGCGCGGCGACCGGCGTCACTTCCATCGGGGCACCGTCGCAGATCGTGCGGTCACGCATCATCTCGTAGGCGGTCTTCAGCAGGTCGACCTCGACGCCCGACAGCTCGCCGATTCGCACCTCCAGCCGCCTCACCGCGCTGGCGCCGTGCCTGGCTGCCTGGCGCTCCACCTGCGCGAGCAGGGCCTGGACAATCGAGTACTCGTGCATGACGGGGCGTCAGCAGATCCGTGGCAGCGGCTCGCCCTCGGGTTCGGCCAGCAGGCGTCGTCCCAGCCCGGTGTCGAGGACGACCGACCCATGGAACTCGTCGACGGCCGTGCCAATCACCGCGGCGTCGCGTCCCAGCGGGTGCGCGCGCAGCGCGTCGAGCACGGCCGCCTCGACCTCGCGTCGCACCGCAATCAGCGCCTTGCCCTCGTTGGCGATGAGCAGCGGCTCGAGACCGAGCAGCTCGGCGGCCGCTCGCACCTCCGCACGCACCGGCAACGCGAGCTCGTCAATGATCACGCCCACGCCGCTCTTCTGCGCCATCTCGTGCAACGCGCTCGAGACACCGCCTCGCGTCGGGTCCTTCATGGCCGCGACACCTTCGCCGCCCGCGCGCATCGCCGCTCGAACCAGGCCATTGATGGGCGCCACATCCGATCGCAGGTCGCCCTCGAGCGACAGCTGGTGGCGCGCGGCCATGATGGCCATGCCGTGGTCACCCACCGTGCCGGTGACGATGATGCGGTCGCCGGGGCGCAGGCCGTTGTCGCGCACGACGCGGCGCGTGAAGGCCACGCCAGCCGTGTTGAAGACGATGCCGTCGATCTCGCCACGGCCCATCACTTTGGTGTCGCCCGTGACGATCGTCGCACCGGCTTCCTCGCACGCCTCGCGCACCGAGGCGTGGAGCCGCTCGAGCTTAGCGGTGGGGAAGCCTTCCTCGATGATCACGGCACACGTCAGGCCCAAGACCTCGGTGGCGCCCATCATGGCGAGATCGTTCACGGTGCCGGACACGGCGAGTCGGCCGATGTCGCCACCCGGAAACACGATGGGCTGCACGACGTGCGAGTCGGTCGTCAGCACGATCCATCCGTCCCCCAACCGCAGCGCCGCGCCATCGTCGAGCGCTGCGAGCCCGATGGAGTCGTCACTGACGGGGGGAGCGCCCTTGGCGAACAGCCCCTGGATGAGCGCGCGCATGGCCCGGCCGCCCGCGCCATGCTTGAGCGTGACGCGGTCGTCGATTCTCGGCAGGGGCGGACGGCGAAGGGTCGTCATCGTGCGGTTCCGGCCAGGTTGGGCTGGCCGCCATACTGGTACCAGATGCGGCAGGTTCCCTCGGAACTCACCATGCAGGCGCCAACCGGTGACTCGGGCAGGCAGGTGGTGCCGAAGAGCGTGCAGTCGGTCGGCGCGGCGCGGCCGATCATGATCTCGCCGCAGATGCAGTCGGTGACGACGGCCGGCTGATCGTCGCGGGTGCGGACGCCAAGCCCAAAGCGCGTGCGCGCGTCGACGTGGGCCCACTCGGCGCGCAGCTGGAGGTTGCCGTCCGGGACCCAGGCGATGCCGCGCCAGTGGCCTCCGGTGAGCTCGAACACCCTCCACATCTGGTCGAGCGCATTGCGGTTGCCGTCGGGCGAGACGCAGCGCGGATACATGTTGACCACCTCGGCCCGGCGGTCGCGCACGAGCTCGACGAGCCTGAGGATGGCGGCCAGGATGTCGAGCGGCTCGAAACCGGCCACGACGATGGGGGTGTGGTACTTGCGGGCCATCGGCTCGAACAGCCGCCAACCCGTGATCGTGGCCGCGTGGCCCGCGGCGAGGAAGCCCTCGATGCGCGTGTCGGGCAGAGACGCGACGAGTTCCATCGCGGGCGGCACGTACTTGTGGGCCGACAGCACCGAGAAGTTGTGCGGTGTGCCGGCGAGCAGGACGGCGGCCGTCGCGACGGCGGTGGTCTCGAACCCTGTCGCAAAGAAGACGACTTCGTCGGTGGTCGTGCGCGCCATCTCGACCGCCTGAGCCACGCTGTAGACCACGTGCACGTGGGCGCCGTCGGCCTGCGCATCGGCCAGCGACTTCGTCGTGCCGGGGACGCGGATCATGTCGCCGTTGGTGGCGACACGGACGCCGCGCGCCGACAGTGCCACGGCCT
>JAFNAJ010000252.1 GCA_017860085.1 Acidobacteriota bacterium
GATGGCGACCCGGTGTCGTTCATCGGCCTCGGCGTCGAGCCTGGGCGCGAACGGCGCATGGGCTTCACCGTCCGGCTCGTGGACGGCAACGACCTCGACGTTGCGCCACCGGCCGAGGGCGACGACCGGGCTCTTCTCGGGCGCGGCCTGGCGGACGCGCTGGGGGCGCAGCCAGGTGACGTCGTCACCCTGCTGGCGCTCAACGCCGACGGCATGCTCAACGCCCTCGACGTGCGGGTTGCGGGGGTAGTGACCACCGGCGTCGCCGATCTCGACACCCGCTTCCTCAAGCTGCACCTGGAGAGCGCCCGCCGCCTGCTGCAGACCGATCTGGTCTCCAACCTGGTCGTCGGCCTCGACCGCACTGAGCACACCGCCGCGGCCAAGGCGGCGGTCGAGGCTATTGTCGCCGGGAGGCCGCAGCCCCTGACCGTGACCGGCTGGCAGGAGCGGGCCTCCTTCTACGGCCAGGTCCGCAACCTCTACCTCGGCGTCTTCGCCTTCCTTGGCTCGATCGTCTTCGTGCTGGTGGTTCTGGCCTGCTCCAACACCCTGGTGATGGCGGTCATGGAGCGGATGCGGGAGCTCGGCACCCTGCGCGCCATCGGCACCACCGGCAGCCAGCTGGCGGTGATGCTGCTGTCCGAGGCGCTGTGGCTCGGCGTCCTCGGCGGCCTCATCGGCGACCTCGCCGGCCTCGGCGCGATCGCCCTGGTCAACGCCCTCCGCCTGAAGATGCCGCCGCCGCCGGGCGCGGTCAGCCCGATTGACCTCCAGCTCGCCTATGTGCCCGAGGCCTTTGCCGGCGCAGTTGCGCTGATGGTGGTGGTGCTGGCCCTGGCGGCCCTAGCGCCGATCGCCAAGGCGGTGCGGCTGCGGGTGGTGGAGGCCCTCGACCATGTCTAGCGGGGCGCACCGCGCAAGGCGGTGGCTGGTCGTCGCCCTGGCGTTGGCCGCCGCCGTCTCCCTCCAGGCGGCACCACCCACGCCGGCCGACGAGCGTCTGCTCGCCGCGAGCGACCCCTTCGCCCGGGCACCCTCGTCATTTCGCGCCGAGCTGGTCGTGACAGCCGGCAAGCGGACGCTGCGGCTGGAGGTGTACCGTCATGGCGGTGACCGCGCCCTGGTCCGCTTCCTCGACCCGGCCGAGCGGGGCAAGTTCCTGCTCCGCCAGGGCCGCCAGGTCTGGTTCCTGGCGCCGGGCTCGCGGCGGCCGCTTCGCATGGGCCCTGGTCACCGCCTGGCCGGGGCGAGCCTGGACGAGCTGGTCGGCCTGCGCCTGGCGACCTCCTACGCCATCGGCAGCGTCGAGCAGGGGGAGTTCCTGGTCACCTTCGATCTCGAGGCACGTGATGCTGACGTCCCCTTCGCCCGAGCCCGCCACGTCGTAAGGCGGGTCCTCGGCCTGCCGCTGCGCACCGACCTGCAGGCGGCCGACGGCCGGGTGCTGCGGGTCGTGGAGTATCCGGCCTGGCGGAACGAGGCGGAGCTGGTGCCGGAGCGTGTGGTGGTCAAGGACCTGGTCCGGCGCGGCCCGCCGGTCGAGGTGCGCTTCCTATCGGTTGAGGCCGAGGCGCTGCCGGACGCCCTGTTCGACCCCGATGACCCGAGCGAGCGCGACCGACGGTTCGCGGCCCGGTAGCCCTGCCCCCAGATTCGGGTTGTCGGCCCTATGACCGAGAAGCAGAACGCCCCAGGACCATCTGGATCATCGCGAAGACCTTTTCAGCGGTTCATCCCACTCATCACGGAGCCGCCTCAACCCTCGGGTTTTCCAGCGACTTCTTGGCCGCCAGAAAGGTCGGGAGGTTCGCTAAGAGACGCGCCCAGCTCTCCGGCGACTCCCAGAGGAGGCTCGCGTAGTTTGGGAGCATGGCGTGCCGCCCAAAGAACCGGCGGTAGAACTCGGCGTAGATCTCCTCGAGTCGTTCGAGGGCGAATCCGTTCGGGACGAAGACGAAATTCATGCAGTTCATCTTCTCCCAGTCTTCGACGAAGGTTCCGTGCTCGCGGATCGTCCGGTAGATCGGCGCACCGGGAAACGGCGTGAACTTCGTCAGGTTCGCGTCGTTGAACGGGTTGTCCACGGCGAAACGGATCGTCTTCCGGGCGCTCTCCTCGGTCTCGCCCGGGATTCCCATCATGAAGAGCCCCTTGCAGCGGATCCCCGCGGTCCGGATCCTGGCGACCACTTCGCGGATGACGTCGAGGTCGCTGTTCGTCCGGTGGGGTGCGATCGTCGCCTGGTCGCCCGACTCGACGCCGACGTTGATCATCCAGCAGCCGGCCCTCTTCATCAGCCTGAGGAGATCGGCGTCGAGCCCGTCGGCGCGACCGATGCAGTTGAACGTTGTCCGGAGCCCCCTGCGGAGGAGGAGCTCGGCGAACTCTACGAGGCGCTCGCGCCGCATGAGGAAGTTGTCGTCGTAGATGTTCACGTGGCGGATGCCGTACCGGCTCTTCAGCATCGCGAGGTGGTCGACCATGTAGGCGGGGGAGTGGGGGCGGAAGGAGCTCCCGAAGACTGACCGGTCGCAGTAGCTGCAGGAGTACGGGCACCCCCGGCTCGAGATGAACGTCGTCGCCGGCGAGCGGGGGTAGTTGAAGATCGGGAGTGGATAAGCTTTCGGGTAGCCGCGGAGCTTCCCATAGGCCGGGTGCGGAAGGCTGTCGAGATCGCGGAGGTGGGGGCGCGGGCCGCCGAATTCGATCCCGCCGTCCGGCGTCCGGAACGCGAGGCCCGGAATCCCGGCGGCCGGGCGCCAGTCGTTTCTCGCCAGGTCGAGGAGCGTCTCCTCCCCTTCTCCGACCACGACGGCGTCAACCGCCGGGAATTCCTCCAGGATCCTCCGCCAGATGGAGGTCGGGTGGACCCCGCCGAAGACCACCGTCACCTCGGGCCGCGCCGCCTTCACCGCCTCCGCGACGGCGTAACCTCCGGGGAAGCTCGAGGTCGTCGTCGACACGCCGACAGCGGCCGGGCCGAGCTGGAGGATGTCAGTCACGAGCTCGGCGAGCGGTTTTGGGTGGGCGAACGCATCGACAATCTCGCAGTCGAAGCCGTGCCGTTCTAGGACCGCTGCGAGCATCATGAGCCCGTGTGGGGGCATCACGTTCGCGAGGCGCACGACGTCCTCGCGGCCGGGCGACCAGTTCGTCCCGAGCGGATGGACCAGCGCGATCCCCTTCTTCACGTCTCCCCTCTCTCGGGAGCGCCGCCTCGCCGGGTTCCATCCCGCTCCCGGTTCGCCGGGCTCCCCGACCCAGCGGGGAGGCGGCGAATATTGAGAGAATGACGGTTCTTTCCCGGTGCCGGCCAACCCGTCGACGGTTGCTGCTCCAACGGGCCGGAAGGTTCCGCGAACGGTGAGTTCTCGCCGGACGACCCGCTCCACGGCGTGGTCCTCATCGACACGCTGCGCTCAGGCGGGATCGTCGGGGTGCAGGGGACTCCCTCCCGGCGTCGCTGCCGCGTCAGGCGAGGCCGTCCCTGAACTCACTGATCCTCGAGCTTACAGGATAGCCGGCTGATGACTCCTTTCTGTCGGTTCGTCGTGCAACCAGCAGAAAGTGGTGCCGGGGGCCTCTGAGTGTGGAATTCATGATCGTGGTTTCGAGCCCGGCGGACGCTGTCGTGTCGATTACCTGCTGGACGGTGACTACGGTTCTTCTCCATCGAGTCAGTAATCGAGGAGCCTTCTCATAAACGACGAGCACACCATTGGGCCCAAGCGCGCTCGCAGCACGTGCCACGATCGATTTCCACCGCCCACCATCGGACTGGCGCAACACATCAAACAACACGATGGAACCAGATTCAGTGAACTCGAAGCCGGCGGGATCCGCCTCCTCTGCTGCTCGTTCGCTCCCTAATGCTTTGCGCGCGACTCGCACCAACCTCCTGCGGTCGTCAACGCCGCGAAGGACTAGGGGCGCCAATGCGGAGTCCTGGTGTGGTCCGGCTGACTGAACCGCGGTCAAGGTGACGAAAACGTCTTGGAGCGCGAGCAGAATCCCGCGCCCGCACCTCACCTGGTAAATCGTCCCCTCTCGAGGAAGGATGCCAGACCGGACCATATCGACATAAACGTGATTGAACCGCAGAACCGCTCGCGTGTACTCCCACTGAAAATATCCGGCGTCAAGATACCGGCGGGCCGCGTCTTCTATGAGGAGGTTTCGTTCCCTGTCGCGAGATGCTCGCTTTGCAAGACTCAGGGTCGCAAACCCAAGGACGAGGCCGGCGGTCAGGCCCACGATGATCGAGCCGACGATAAGGTCCGCGGCGAAATCCAGCAGCCGCAACTGCCGTACCGTTTCAAGTGTGTGGTGGTAGAACTCGCCGTTCCTGACCAAACCGCCAATCTGGAGCTCGGCATAGACCAACAAAGGCGCGAAGACTGGGTTGTTCAGGTTCGTCGTGAGGAACATCGTGATGAGGTTGAGGCGAAAGGCACGACTCAGGACCACGCAAAGAGCAAGGTGAAATCCATACGCGGGGGAGGTCGCGATGAAGGCCCCAAGCCCGACCGAGATCGCCTGGGAGGCTGGCTGGGTTGCCTCGGTCCGCAGCCGGTACAGCAACTCGGCGAGACTCCGCCTGAGGTTCTTCCTCGCGGGTTTCGGTGGTTCTTTCACCTTGACTCCGATGGTACCCCGAGGCTCATCGCCGAGCGCGGCAGCTAGTTGTAACAATTCCCGACAGAGAAGTCACAAGAGGGAGACGAAACCGGGTCTGCCCGACGTACAGAAAAGGAAG
>JAFNAJ010000011.1 GCA_017860085.1 Acidobacteriota bacterium
CACGCCGACCGCGCAGAACCCCGCGCGCACGGGGTTCCCGCTCACGAAGCCGCGCGGCCCGAAGTAGCGAAGCGTCTCCTCGTAGGTGACGGCGGCCGCGTCGACGATGGGCGCGAGCATCCGGTTCGCGAGACCCGGCACCGCGTTCGGCTCGAGCACCATGGTCCGGGTGCCGCGCACGGCGGCGATGGCGATCACGGGGCCCGAGCTGTAGCCGCCCACACCGACGGCCACGTGCGGACGGCGGCGGCTCACCACGCGCCACGCGTCCGCCGCGCTCAGCGGCAGCAGCGACACGCCCCGGGCGAGCGACGCGAGCGACTTGCCCTTCAGCCCCGCGCTTCGGATCACGTCGAGTTCGAACCCCTCTCGCGGCACGACCCTGGCCTCGAGCCCGCGCGACGTGCCCGCAAACGTGACCGCCGCGCTCGGGACGCGCGCGACAATCTCGTGGGCCACGGCGATGCCCGGAAACAAGTGTCCCCCGGTCCCCCCTCCGGCAATCACCACGCGCAGCGGCTCCATGCGGCGTCCGTCACGTCTTCGCCGACGCCTGCTGCGACACGTTCAGCAGGATGCCGATGGCCACCAGATTCAAGAGCAGCGACGATCCTCCCGCGCTGACGAACGGCAGCGGAATGCCCTTGGTCGGCATCAGGCCGAGCACCACGCTGATGTTCACGAAGGCCTGCAGGACGATCATCGTCGTGATCCCCACGGCGAGCAGGCTGCCGAACCGGTCGGGCGCGTGCATTGCGATGTGGATGCCGCGCCACGCGATGATGGCGAAGCAGGCGACGATCAAGGTGGCGCCGATCAGTCCGAGTTCCTCCGCGATGACCGCGTAGATGAAGTCGGTGTGCGGCTCCGGCAGGTAGAACATCTTCTGCACACCCGCCATGAGCCCACGGCCCGACACCCCGCCGGTGCCGACCGCGATGAGCGACTGGATGATCTGGAAGCCGTCGCCCTGGGGATCCGACCAGGGATCGAGGAACGCCAGGAGCCTCCGGCGCCGGTACTCCGCGCTCATCAGGATGACGGCGACGGCCGGCAACGCCACGAGCGCGGCGCCCACCACGTAGCGATAGCCCAGACCCGCCACGAAGATCATGGCGCCCACCGTGGCCACCAGCGAGAGCGCGGTGCCGAAATCCGGCTGCAGCAGGATGAGCCCAGCAAAGACGCCGACCAGCACGCCGATGGGGGCCAGGGCGTAGCCGACCTGGTTGATGCGATCCATCCGGCGCTCGAGCACCGCCGCCGTGAAGAACACGGCCACCATCTTCGCGAACTCGGACGGCTGAACGCCGACGCCTGCCACGGCGAACCACCGCCGCGTGCCGTTGATCTCCCGGCGGAACAACACCGCGATCAGGGCCAGGACCACGACGGCCACCGCCGACCAGATGATCACGGGCTGCCGGTAGTGCCGGTAGTCGGTCCGCATGAGCAACGCCAGGAACACGAAGCCGAGCCCCGCCCAGGTGACCTGCTTGAACAGGAACAGGTACGGCTGCTCGTAGCGCTGCATCGCCACGATGGCCGAGGCGCTGTAGACCATCACGACGCTCATGCACACCAGCACGAACGTGGCGAGGAACAGCAGGCGGTCGGATTTGAGCTTGCGCGCCATGTCACTCAGTGGGGCCTAAAGCTCCTGCAGCCTCGACCCGAAACCCCGAACGGCAGAACGGGACCGTGAGCAGTCAGCAGTCATCAGCCGACCGATGGGTGGGGACACCAGCCTCGCAGACCGGGGCAGCCTGCGCTCCCAGCGGCCAGCTCCCCACCGCCACGGACGAACTGATGACTGCTCACCGCTCACGGCTCCCGCGCGCAGCCGCCGCAAGCCGCGCAACCTCGGCCTTGAACGCACGACCACGCTCGGCGTAGTCGTGAAACATGTCGAAGCTCGCACAGGCAGGTGCCAGGAGCACCACGCCGGCGGGCTTCGCCCACTCGTACGCCGCCTGCACGGCCTCTTCGAGGGTCGCGGCGTCTCTCGCACGGACCCTCCCCTCGAGGGCGCCCCGGAACAACGGGGCCGACTCGCCAATCAGCACGGCCGACGCCCCGCGCCGCTCGAGCGAGGTCACGAGGGCGGACAGGTCCCCCCCCTTGAAGTGCCCGCCCAGGATCACGACGAGGCCCGCCTCGAAACTCTCGACCGCCTGACGAGCCGCGTCGAGGTTCGTGGCCTTCGAGTCGTTCACGAAGCGAACGCCGTTGACCACCGCCACCGGCTCGAGTGCATGCTCGAGTCCCGTGAACTCGACGACCGCACGGGTCATCGCCGGCCCAGGCACTCCGAGCAGGCGCGCGATGGCGACGGCCGCCACGACGTCGGCAAGGAGGTGCCGACCGATGAGCCGCACCTCCGACAGCGGGACCAGCGGGACCGGCTCACCGTGCGGCGTGCGCCCCACGATCCACGAGCCTTCGATGCCGACCTCGGCGTCGCTCCGCGATGTCGCCGAGAACCTCACCACCGTGGCCGAGCCGTGGCGCGCCAGGTCGACTGCCACGGCGTCATCGGCATTGACGACAGCGTGGTCGCCCGCAACCTGGTTGGCGAAAATCCTCGCCTTGGCCGCGGCGTATGCCTCGACCGAGACGTGGCGGTCCAAGTGATCGGGCGAGAAGTTGAGAAAGACCGCGATGGCGGGGTGGAACGTCGTCGTGGTCTCGAGCTGAAAACTGCTCGCTTCGACGACATGGACGACGTCGGGGCCGCTCTGCTCCACCTGGCCGCTGAGCGGCGCGCCGATGTTGCCGCCAACCAGGACGCGACGCCCGGCCTCGGCCAGCATGCGCCCCACGAGCGTCGTCGTGGTCGATTTGCCCTTGGTTCCCGTGACGGCCACGATGGGGCCGACCAGCCACCGTGACGCCAGCTCGAGCTCGCCAATCACCGGGACGCCGGCCGCACGAGCGGCTGCGATGGCCGGTTGTCGCAACTCGACGCCCGGGCTCGTGACGATGAGATCGGCGTGCGCGAACGTCTCGGGCCGGTGCCCGCCAAGTTCGACCTCGAGACCGGCGCGGGTCAGCGTCTCGATGTCCTGCAGCGTGTCGCGCGCCTCGCTCAGCACGACATGCGCACCGCGCGAGCGCAGCAGCATCGCGGCAGCCAGCCCGCTGCGGGCGCCGCCCACCACGACGACGCGCTGCCCGGCCACCGAGAAGGGCTTGGAGGGTCGCATCGGCTCTGGGCCCGCGTGCGTCATCACCAGCGCTCCGCTCATCGCAGCTTCAGGGTCGTCAGGCTGAACAGCGCGAACACGATCGCGATGATCAGGAAGCGGGTGATCACTTTCGGCTCGCTCCACCCGACGAGCTCGAAGTGGTGGTGGAGGGGGGCCATCCGAAACACGCGCTGGCCGGTGAGCTTGAACGAGGCCACCTGCAGGATCACGGACATCGCCTCCAAGACGAACAGGCCGCCGACGATGACGAGCAGCAACTCCTGCTTGATCAGGATGGCGACGGTGCCGAGCGCCCCGCCCAGTGCGAGCGAGCCCACGTCGCCCATGAACACGTCGGCCGGGTACGAGTTGAACCACAGGAAGCCGAGGCTCGCGCCGACGAGTGCTCCGCAGAACACCGTGAGCTCCGCAGCCGGCGCGAATCGCACCAGCAGCAGGTACTCCGCCAGCACCCGGTGTCCGGTGACGTAGGCGAGCGCCGTGTACGCCGCCGCTGCAACGGCAAAGGCGCTGATGGCGAGCCCGTCGAGCCCATCGGTCAGGTTGACCGCGTTCGACGCCCCCACCAAGACGATCACGGCAAACGGCACGTACCACCAGCCGAGGTCGGGAATGAGGTCCTTGAAGAACGGGAAGATGAGACGCGTGTTGTACAGACCCTGGCTGGCCAGCAGCATGAGGACCAGCCCCACGGCGGTGGCCACGGCGACCTGGGCGCCGAACTTGTAACGGGGAACCAGGCCGTGGTGGGTCCGACGGACGATCTTGAGGTAGTCGTCCATGAACCCGATGAAGCCGAACGCCGCCGTCGCCAGCACCGCGATCCAGATGTAGACGTTCGTCAGGTCGGCCCAGAGGAGCGTGGGGATGAGCGAGGCCGACAAGATCAGCAGGCCGCCCATCGTGGGCGTGCCCGCCTTGGCCCGGTGACTCTCCGGACCCTCCTGCCGGATCACCTGGCCGATCTGGAACTCGCGAAGCTTCCGGATCATCCACGGGCCGAGCAGCAGGCTCAGGGCAAAGGCCGTGAGGCTGGCCGCGGCCGTGCGGAACGTGATGTACCGCGTCACGTTGAGCAGGGAGATGTAGCCGTGAAGCGGGAAGAGCAGGTGGTACAGCATCAGTGCCGCTCCGCTCGCAACTCGTCGACGACCCGCTCCATGCGGATTCCGCGCGATCCCTTCACCAGCACCAGGTCGCCCGGCCGGACGACGGCATCGACCAGCAACGCCGCCTCGTCGCTCGTCTCCACGCAATGAACGTTCGACGAGTCGAGGCCGGCCGTCACGGCTCCATCCCGGAGCGCTCGCGCGGCGTCTCCGCCCACGGCCACGAGCGTGGCGATGCCCGCCCGGGCCACGCGCTCGCCGGTCTCACGATGCAGGGATGCGGTGGCGGCGCCCAACTCGAGCATCTCGCCCAGGAATGCCACCCGTCGCCGACCGCTGCTGTTGCTCGACACCAGCTCGAGCACGCGGCGGACGGCGCTGGGGCTTGCGTTGTAGCTGTCGTCGAGGACGACGATACCGCGCGCCAGCCGCAACACTTCGCCCCGCCGCGGGGCCGGGCGAAGCCGCGAGGCTCTGGACGCGATGTCTTCGAGCGACACGCCCATGGTGATCCCCACCGCTATCCCGGCGAGGACGTTCGCGAGGTTGGCACGCCCGGGCAGGGACGTCTCGAGTTGCACGTCGCCGGCCGGGGTGCGCACGCGAGCCGTCGTGCCCTCCAGGCCGTGGTCTCCGACCTCGAGCGCCTCCACGTCGGCCCGCGCCCCGTCGGTCGAGAACGTCACGACACGGCCGGGGAACCCGGGGACGCGCGCCATGACGCGCGGGTCGTCCGCGTTGGCCACGAACACCGTCGATACCGTCGCCCCTTCGAGCACCTCGGCCTTGGCCTCGGCTATGGCATCCATCGACCCGAAGTAGCCAATGTGGGCGGTCCCGACGTTCGTCCAGACGCGAACGTCTGGCTCGGCAATCTCGACGAGCCTTCTGATCTCACCGGCGTGGTTCATGCCCAACTCGACCACCGCTACCTCGGCACCCGCTTGCAGTTCCAGCAATGACAGTGGAAGGCCAATGTGGTTGTTGAGGTTGCCCCGATTCCGAAGCGTTTGGTAGCGTGCCTCCAGGAACGTCGCCGTGACTTCCTTCGTCGTCGTCTTCCCCGCACTGCCGGTGATGGCCACCACCTTGGCGCCCGACGCTCGACGAACGTGCCTGGCCAGTGCCTGCAGGGCTCTCACCGTGTCGTCGACCAGCACGATGGGCACCCCGGGCGGCTCCGCCGGCGTGTCGACGTGGCTCACCATGACGCCGGCCGCGCCTCGCGCGACCGCGTCGGCGACGAACGCGTGCCCGTCGTAGCGCGGTCCGGCAATCGCCACGAACAGGTCGCCGGCCCGTACGGTGCGGCTGTCGATCGAGAACGACTCGAACCGGCGGGCTCGATCGCCCGTAACCACCTGCCCCGCAACGGCCTCGGCGATGGCAGCCGCGGACAACGGGAATCCAGTCGCCGTCACGAGAGGTTCCCAGCTCCCGCGTGTGCCCGCCGCTTCGCCAGGGCGTCTCGCGCCACCTCGGCGTCGTCGAAGGGCAGAACCTTGCCGCCGATTTCCTGGTAGCGCTCGTGTCCTTTCCCGGCGATCAGCACGAAGTCGCCCGGCTGTGCAGAACGGATGGCCGCCTCGATGGCCTCGCGGCGATCGACGATGGCCTGCCAGGCGGTCGCGCGCACCGGGGCGACGGGCTGACCATCACGCACCGACGGCCGGTCGGGAGGCACCAGCCCGCGCTTGATCTCCTCGATGATCTGCGCCGGGTCTTCCGAGCGGGGGTTGTCCGACGTGATCACCACGAGGTCGCTCAGGCGGGCTGCCACGGCCCCCATGAGCGGTCGCTTCGTGCGATCGCGGTCGCCACCGCACCCGAACACGGTGACGAGTCGTCCCCGCACCATTGGTCGGGCCGTCTCGAGCACGTTGCGGAGGGCGTCGTCCGTGTGCGCGTAATCGATCACGACGGTCACATCGTCCCCGTGTCCTGACACGACTTCGAAGCGTCCCGGGACGCGCTGCACCGACGCCAGTCCCCGCTCGATGGCGCCAAACGGGATGTCGAGGGCCACCGCCGTGGCCGCCGCCGCGAGCAGGTTGTAGGCGTTTCCCCGCCCGGTCAGGGGCGACTGGATGTGCAGCAGGCCTCTTGGCGTGCGGACCTCGAATTGCAGTCCCTCGACCGATGCCACGACCGACCCAGTGGCGACGTCGGCTGGGCGGTTGATGCCGTACGTGACGCAGGGACGGTCGGCCGCCAGGCGCGCGCCGTATGGGTCGTCGATGTTGATGATCGCCGGAGCGTCCTCGGGCAGGAGCTCGAACAGGCGGCGCTTGGCTAGGAAGTAGTCCTCCATCCCGCTGTGGAAGTCGAGGTGATCGCGCGTGAGGTTCGTGAAGATGCCCGCGCCAAAGCGGACGTAGTCTGCACGATGCAGCGCCAGCGCGTGCGACGACACCTCCATGACGCACGCTCCTGCACCGGAGCGGACCATCTCCCGCAACAGCGCCTGAACGTCGGGCGACTCGGGCGTGGTCCGCGCCAGGTCGCGCTCGGTCTGCCCGATGCGGTAGCCCGTCGTGCCGATGCGTCCCGAGGGCAACCCGGCGGCATCGAAGATCGAGGCCAGCAGGTAGGCGCAGGTCGTCTTGCCGTTCGTGCCCGTGACACCGGCCACGAGCAGGTCGTGGCTCGGGTGGTCGAAGAACGTCGACGCGGCTGCGGCGAGCACCAGCCGCGCGTTCGCGACGGTCACCCAGGGCACCTCGACGTCCGCGGGCCGGGCCGACTCGGCGACGATGGCGAGCGCCCCGCGATCGGCCGCCTGGCGTGCGTAGGACGCGCCGTCCAGGTGGTGGCCCCGAAGGGCGAAGAACACGGCCCCAGGACGAACCGTGCGCGAGTCATACGCCACGGCCGTCACGGCGCGCGACCTTGCGTCGCCGCCCACGACGGTTGCGCCATCGAGCGGCACAATCGCCGCGACCCGGTCGAGCAGTTCACCGAGCGTCACGGCATCGCTCCATCCGCTGCGACCCGACGCTCGAGCAGCAGCGTGCAGGGTCCGCCGCGCTGGACCTGTTCGCCCGGCGGCACCGACTGCGCAACGACCACGCCGTCGCCCTGGAGTCGGGCCACGAGCCCGATGCGCGCGAGCGCCTGGACCGCCTCGCGCGCGCACATGCCGCGCAGGTCGGGCATCAACCCGTCGGCGGCGAGCCTGCCGGGACGAACGTCGAGCAGCGACGCTGTTCGCGCCGGCCTCGGCGCGATCCGGGGCGAGGGCTCGCGCTCGGCCACGAGCACCAGCGCACCCTCACCAACGGTGGGTCCGATGCCGAGATAGCGAACCGTGCGCTCGGCGACCCGCTTGAAGATTGGGGCGGCCACGGCCCCGCCGTAGTAGCCCTTCCCATGCGGCGAGTCGATGACGACGAGGATCGTGATCGCCGGGCTGCGCGAAGGCACGAACCCGACAAACGACGCGTTGTAGTTCGACTTCGAGTAGGCGCCTCGCTCGAGCTTGGCCGCGGTCCCGGTCTTACCGGCCACCGTGTACCCATCGAGCCGCGCGGCCTTGGCCGTGCCCACCTCGACGACCGATTCCATGATGGTCGTCAGCGTCGCAGCCGTGGCGTGGCCTACGACGCGTCGTAGCTTCTTCGGCGGCTCCTCGTTGCGACGGTTGTCGCGCACGAGAGCCCGTACGAGGCGGGGCGCGACCAGTTCGCCCCCGTTGGCGATGGCGCTCACGGCGGTCGCCATCTGTATCGGAGTGACGCCCACCTGGTAGCCCATGGAGACCGACGCCAGCGCGCTGTCGTTCAGCTTCGCCGCGTCCCACACGATGCCTCGCGTTTCGCCCGGCAGTTCACCGAGCACCGACTGCCCGAACCCGAAGCGCCGGACATACTGGCTGAGGCGATCGGCACCCAGTCGGAGGCCCACCTTGATCGCGCCCACGTTGCTCGACTTGACGATGACGTCGGTGAACGACAGGAGACCGTAGCGATGCACGTCTTCGATGACGCGCGCGCCAAAGCGGATCTGGCCCGCACTCACGTCGAACGTCTCGGTGGTCCGTACGACGCCCTCCTCCAGGGCGGCCGATGCGGTCACCACCTTGAAGGTGGAGCCGGGCTCGTAGACCTCCTGCACGGCCCGGTTTCGCAGCGTTGTCGGCGGCGTGCCCTGGTAGGCGTTGACGTTGAAGGTGGGCCAGTTGGCGAGCGCCAGGATGTCGCCCGTCTGCGGTTGCATGATGATGACCGTGCCGCCCTTGGCGCCGAACTCGGCCACGCCGGCCTCGAGCTCCCGCTCGGCGATGTACTGGAGGTAACGGTCAATCGTGAGCTCGAGCGTCGCGCCAACGGTGGGAGGCGTCTGGAGGCGCGCGAAGGCCTGGTTCTTCGCGTCGGTCTGCAGGAGAACGCGCCCGGATCGTCCCTTGATCTGCTCTTCGTGGGACACTTCGATGCCGGCCAGCCCCTCGTTGTCGATCCCGACGTAACCCAGCACGTGCGCGGCCAACTCGCGGTTGGGATAGAAGCGGCGGTCCTCGCGCAGGATGCCGATGCCCTTGATGCCGAGACGACGAACCCGTTCGGCCTCGATCGGTGAGACCCTGCGCTCGAGGTAGGCAAACGGCCGCTTGCGCGAGAGCCGCTCGGCGAGGCGTTCGCGGAGGGCAGCCGTGCACTTGTCGAGCGCCTGGCACACCGCCGTCGCCGTGGCCTGCGGGTCGGACACCAGCACGGGTTCGGCGAAGATGGCGTCACCGTCGACGCTGTAGGCCAGCACCTCGCCGTTGCGATCCAGCAGTTCACCGCGCTTGGCGGGAACGGTAATCGTGCGGTTGCGCTGGCGCTCGGCCCGAACCACGAGCTCCTGATGCTCGACCACCTGGAGGACCACGAGTCGCGCCTCGATCGCGACCACCCACACGAACAGCAGGACGGCCGCCACGCCAAGCCGGCGGCGAATCGTCGTACGCCAGTCGGGCGGCGGCGACGCCTCCTCGGCTGCCTGCTGCTGAGCCGCGCGCACCACGTCCATCCGATTGAGGGACGAGGCAAAGGGCTCGCGCTCGGCTCCTGGCAGCTCGGGGTGCATCCGTTCCTCCGGCTCAGCGAGACGCAACGATGCTCTTCGCGGGGGGTTGTGGAGCCGCCACCCGCTCGATGACCACGGTGCGATCGGGTGGGGGCGCCACGAGCTTCAAGTCTCGCGTCGCGATGCGCTCGATCCACTGCGGTGCCCGCAGAGTCTGGATCTCGAGCTTCAGCTGGCGGTTGATCCGCTCCTCCTCGGCGCGATCCGCGCGGAGGCGCTCGAGGCGGTAGCCATAGCGAATCAGCTCGAAGTGCTGCAGCGCGGTGAAGAGCAACACGAGCACGAGAAGCGCGCCGATACCGGCCCACCGCCACAGCTCTCGGACGCGAGCCCGGTCGACCTCGCGGACGATGCGGTTGTTTCGCACGTCTTTGCGGATGGCGTACTCGAAGTCGGGTTCGGTCATGCGAACCTCTCGACGGCGCGGAGCTTGGCGCTCCGCGCGCGCGGGTTGCGTGCGATTTCCGGCTCTGCCGGCATCAGCGGCCGCCGCGTGAGCACGTGGACAGCCTGCGGCGCCTGGCCGGCGAGCGACCGAAAGACGTGCTTGACGATCCGGTCTTCGAGCGAGTGGAACGAGATGACGACCAGTCGTGCCCCGGTCTTCAGCCGCGTCGCGGCCGCCTCGAGGAACTGGTCCAGGCGGTCGAGTTCGTGGTTGACCCGGATCCGGATCGCCTGGAACGTCCGTGTCGCCGGGTCGATCCGCTGGTACCCGCGCCGAGGCACGGCGCGCCGGACGATGCTCGCCAACTGGCCCGTGGTCGTGATGGGCGTGTCGGTCCTCGCACGCGCGATCGCGCGGGCAATCCTGCGGGCGAATCGCTCCTCGCCGTAGCGGTGGATGACGTCGGCCAGCTCGGGCTCTGGCGCCGCGCGCAGCCAGTCGGCAGCGGCCTCGCCCTGGCGTTGATCCATCCGCATGTCGAGCGGTTCGTCGCGCCTGAAGCTGAACCCGCGGCCCGGCGCATCGAGCTGCAGCGACGAGACCCCAAGGTCGGCGAGGATGCCGTCGACCGCGGGCAGGTGGCGCTCGTCGAGCAACCGTGGCAGCTCGCGGTAGTCGGCCTGGACGAGCTCGATGCGATCGGCCCAGGACGCGAGCCGCTCGCGCGCCAGCCCGAGGGCCTCGGCGTCGCGGTCGAGCGCGAGGAGCCGAGTCGCACCGGCCTCGAGCAGGGCGCTGGCATGACCGCCGGCCCCGACCGTGCAGTCGACGAAGAGACCGCCGCGCTGTGGCTGGAGGAGGTCGAGCACTTCTGCCACCATCACCGGCTCGTGCACGAGATCCACTCAGATGCCTGCGCCAGCGAGGGCCGCGAGGTCCTCGTCTGTCAGGCGGTTGGTCGCGATGCGGGTCGCGAAGCGCTCGTGGTTCCAGACGTCGAGGTAGGAGAGCACACCGAGCACGTCGACCTCGCCGTTGATGGATGCCGTCTCGCGCAGGCGCGGGGGAATCAGCACGCGGCCTTGCCCGTCGAGCTCGGTGGCCTGGCCGTAGTAGTTGACCGTGTCGAGGAACTTGATGCGTGTCGGGTGGGTCGTCGGCATGCTGGCAAGGCGAGCCTCGATGCCCTCCCACACCGCGAGCGGGTAGATCCGCACGTAGTCGCCACTCAGGCTCGTGACGAAAAGGCGGGTACCGTACTGCTCTTCGATGTAGGCCCGGAACTGGCTCGGAACCTTGAGCCGTCCCTTGTCATCGATTTTGGCCGTGTGGTTGCCACGCAGCACCAGACTGCTCCACTTTGTTCCACAAAAGTCCACCGCATGTTAGGTAAGGTCAGGCGGGATGTCAACGGCTAAATCACGTAACACTCTGTACTTCGCAGACTTACGTCTTTGTTTCGCTGAGCCGAGTGTTCACGGTCGAATGACCAAATCATGAGGACTGTCGGCTGGCCGTCACTCCCAAAGGTACGCGTGGCTCGCCACGCCCGCGACTTGGGCGACCCGTGCTAGCATGATGGGTTCGTCAACCGATGCTACGCGCAGGCCTCATCGGCTTCCCCTCCACCGGCAAGACGACGCTCTTTCGCCTGATGACCAGTGCCCGCGACCAGGGGCGCTCGCCGCATCACGGCAAGCTGGACGCGCATGTCGGCGTCTCGCGCGTGCCCGACGACCGCCTCGATCGGCTCACCGCGCTCTTCAACCCGCGGCGCCGTGTGCCGGCCACCGTGGAGTTTGCCGACGTGGCGGGCACGGCGCAGGCCGGCGCCAAGGACCTGCTCGACGTCGCGCCGTTCCGCAACGCCGACGCCTTGCTGCACGTCGTGCGCCTGTTCCGCGACGAGCACGTCGCTCATGCAGCCGGGTCGATCGATGCGAGCCGCGACGCCCGGGCCATGGAGGATGAGCTCATGCTCGCCGACCTGCTGGTCGTCGAGCGACGGCTGGAGCGGCTCACCAAGGATTTGAAGAAGACGCCGTCGGCTGAGCTGCATCGCGAAGAGGAGCTGCTCGCCGCGGCGCGCGGATGCCTCGAGGCCGGTCGTCCGCTTCGATCGTTGTCGCTCGCGCCCGACGACCTGCGCCGCCTCCGGGGTTTCCAGTTCCTCTCGGGCAAGCCCCTGCTCCTCGTCTTGAACCTGGATGAAGGGGAAATCGCCAGCATCGACACCGCCGTCGCGTCGGCGGGCCTGTCGGCCTTCGTCGAGGCGGGAGGCGCACGCGCCGTCGCGGTGTGCGCCAAGATCGAGCTCGAGATTGCCGAGCTCGACGAGCAAGACCGGCGAGCCTTCCTGGCCGACCTGGGCCTGCGCGAGTCCGGTCTCGACCGGGTGATCCAGGCGAGCTACGACCTGCTGGGGTACATCTCGTTCTTCACCGTCGGCGAGGACGAGTGCCGGGCCTGGTCCATCCCCCGCAATACCCACGCCCAGGTGGCCGCCGGCGAGATCCACACCGACATCGCCCGGGGGTTCATCCGAGCCGAGGTCGTCTCCTACGACCAGCTCGTGGCGCGGGGCTCGCTGGCCGCCTGCCGCGACCACGGCGAGGTGCGCCTCGAGGGCAAGGACTACATCGTCCAGGACGGCGACGTCATCAACTTCCGGTTTGCGACCTGATGGGCGCCAAGACGATCATCGTCTGCGAAGCGCAGGTGCCCTTCGTCGAAGGGGGCGCCGAGTTCCACGTCCGCGAGCTCGTACGTCAGCTGCGGGCTCATGGGCACCGGACCGAGCTCGTGAGCATCCCGTTCAAGTGGTACCCGAAGGAGGAGATCCTCGCACACGCGGCTGCCTGGCGGTTGATCGACCTCAGCGAGGCCAATGGCCGCACGATTGATCTGGCAATCGGCACCAAGTTCCCTTCGTACTTCGTGAGGCACCCCAACAAGGTCGCCTGGCTGATCCACCAGTACCGGGCGGCGTACGAGCTGTGTGGCACGCAGTACTCCGATTTCGAGCACACGGAGGCCGACGTCGGCCTGCGTCAGCGCATCGTCGAACTCGACACGAAGATGCTCGGCGAGTGCCGTCGCATCTACAGCAACGCGCGGAACACGGCAGCCCGGCTCGCGAAGTACAACGGGCTCGTCGCCGAGCCGCTCTACCATCCCCCGCGGCTCGCAGCGCGCCTTCGCCCTGGCCCGTCGGCAGACTACGTGCTCTCGGTTGGACGCCTCGAGACGGTGAAGCGCGTCGGTCTCGTCATCGCCGCCATGGCCCGCGTCGATACCCCGCTCCGCCTCGTGATCGCGGGCGATGGCACCGAGCGACAGCGCCTCGAGCAGCTTGCACACGAGCACGGTGTTGCCGACCGGGTCCAGTTCCTGGGGTCGGTGGGCGACGAAGCGCTGGTCGATCTCTACGCGGGCGCGCTCGCGGTGATCTACCCTCCCTTTGACGAGGACTTCGGGTACGTGACGTTGGAGGCGTTCCTGTCGCGGAAGCCCGTCGTCACGGCGACCGACAGCGGCGGACCGCTCGAGTTCGTAGAGAATGGCGTCAACGGCTACTGTGTCGATCCCAATCCCGAGGCCGTGGCCGCAGCGGTCAATCGGCTCTTCGCGGATCGCGCCATGGCCGCATCGCTTGGCGAGGCCGGCTTCGAGCGCGCGAGCGCGGTTACGTGGGATGGCGTCGTCGAGAAACTCGTAGGCGAGGCCTGACGTGCGCAAGCTGATCATCCAGATCCCCTGTCTGAACGAGGCCGAGACGCTTCCGGCCACCATCAAGGACCTGCCGCGGCACGTGGAGGGCGTCGACCGGGTCGAGATCCTGGTGATCGACGATGGGTCCACGGACGGCACGGCCGCCGTCGCCAAGGCGTGTGGTGTCGAGCACGTCGTGCGCTTCACCCGCAACAAGGGACTGGCGGCCGCCTTCACTGCGGGCCTCGATGCGGCCGTCCGGCTCGGCGCCGACTTCATCGTCAACACGGATGCGGACAATCAGTACGTCGGGGCCGACATCGGACGCCTGATCGCCCCGCTCGTCGCGGGACATGCCGACATCTGCATCGGCGATCGGAACATCCGCACCCTCGAGCACCAGTCGAGACCCCGGCGGGTCCTGCAGCGCCTCGGCAGCTGGGTCGTTCGACAGGTGTCGGCCACGTCGGTGCCCGACACGACCAGCGGTTTCCGGGCGTACACGCGCGAAGCCGCGCTCCGCACGACGATCGTGTCGGAGTTCTCCTACACGCTCGAGTCCATCATCCAGGCCGGCAAGCGCCGCATGGCGATTGCCCACGTCGAGGTGCGTACCAATCCCAGCACGCGCGAGTCGCGGTTGTTCGACAACGTGCCCTCCTACATCAAGAAGTCGGCGGCGACCATCGTGCGGATCTACGCGTCGCACGAGCCCCTGAAGGTGTTCTCCTACATCGGCGCGCTGGTGTTCGGCGCAGGGTTTCTGATCTCCCTGCGATTCCTGTACTACTACTTCACCGGCACGGGACTGGGACACCTGCAGTCCCTCATCCTCTCCGCCGTGCTGATGATCGTCGGCTTCCAGATCCTGCTCATCGGCCTCGTGGCCGACCTGATCGGTGGCAACCGCAAGCTGGTGGAGGAGGTGCTCTACCGCGTCCGGCGCATGGAACTCGTCACCGATCGACCGTCACGGTCCGATGCATCGGCCGCATCTGGCGGCATCTCCCCGTCGGACACCACGGTCGGGTAGCCGAGCTCGTCCATGAGGCTCGAACGAGAGGGTCCGCCGCAGGGCGACGTGCCGAGGTGCCGGGCGTGAGGAGCGAGACGGTGCCCGGCCAGCACCACACCATCGTGATGGTGGCCACCTCGTACCCCCGCTTCCCGGGCGACAACGTGGGCTCGTTCATGGAACCGATTGCGCACGGCGTGGCCGCGCGCGGCCACGAGGTTCACCTCGTGGCGCCCTGGCATCCGGCCGTTGCGCGCGGCACTCGCGAGGGCAACGTCCACTTTCACTTCTTTCGCTACGCGCCGACGGACAGTCTCAACGTGTTCGGCTACGCGGGCGCGTTGCGCGCCGACGTCAGCCTTCGGCCGACCGCGTACGCAGTCGCCCCACTGGCATTGATGGCCGGGGCGCTGATGGCTCGGCGCGTCGCGCGCACCACGCGTGCCACGGTGGTCCACGGACACTGGGTGATTCCGGGCGGCGCCATCGCCCTGCTCGCGGGAACGGGGCTGCCGCTGGTCGTCAGTCTCCACGGGTCGGATGTCTACGTCGCCGAGCAGAGCAGGGTTGCCGCCCGGGTGGCCCGGGCCGTCTTCTCCCGCGCCGGATGGGTCACTGCCTGCAGCGACGACCTGCTGGTGCGCGCCCTGAGGTTGGGGGCCGACGCCGAGACCAGCGAGGTGGTGCCCTACGGGGTCGATCCGCTACGGTTCAGGCCCGACCCAGGGGCGCGGGCGGCGGTCCGGGCGCGTTTCGGCCTGCCGGCCGCCGTGCCCGTCATATTCACGGCCGGGCGGTTCGTGCGCAAGAAGGGGTTCGAGTACCTGGTGGAAGCCATGGCAGCCGTCGCACGTCGGAGGCCGGATGCATGCCTGCTGCTGGCGGGGTCGGGCGACCTCGAGCCCGAGTATCGCGGCCTGGCTTCGAGCCTCGGGGTGGGCGACCGCATCGTCTGGCCAGGACTCCTGTCGCACGACGACATCGGGGCCTGCCTGGCTGCGGCCGACGTGGTCGTGGTGCCCTCGGTGCGCGATTCGTCGGGCAACGTCGACGGTCTCCCCAACGTCGTGCTCGAGGCGATGGCGTCGGGCACGCCGCTCGTCACCACGCCCGCCGGTGGTATCGGCCGTGTGGCCGTCAACGAGGACACGGCGCTCGTGGTCCCGGAACGTGACGTTGCCTCCCTCGGTCGCGCGATCGAGACCCTGCTCGATGATGCCGAGTTGGGACGTCGTCTCGGGGGGCGCGCCCGCGCGCTGGTCGAGCAGCACCATACCTGGGATGGCGTGGCCGCGAGCTTCGAGGCGGCGTACAATCACGCGACCGTGCGGCCGCGCTGACGCCGTGGGCGTCTTGCCGCCCCCCGGCCTGCGTGCTACCGTCTTAGGCTCGTCATGCCACCGAAGAGCTCACCAACGCCTGCAGGCCTGAGCGTCTTCTTCCCCGCGTACAACGACGGGGGCACCATCGCCAGCATGGTGGTCGGGGCTCTCCTGGCCGCGCGGCGCCTCACACCCGACCACGAGGTGATCGTCGTCAACGACGGGAGCCGCGACGTCACCCCCCAGCTCCTCGACGAACTGGCCCGCGCCTACCCTGAGGTGCGCATCGTCCACCACGAGGGCAACCGCGGTTACGGGGGGGCGCTGCGCAGCGGCTTCGCGGCGGCGACGAAGGAATACGTGTTCTACACCGACGGTGATGCGCAGTACGATCCCGCCGAGATGGTACTGCTCTGGGAGCGGATGGGTGAGGGCGTCGACCTGGTGAACGGCTACAAGATCAGTCGCTCGGACCCGCTGCACCGGATCGTGATCGGCCGCGTGTATCACTACGCCGTGAAGCTCCTGTTCGGACTGCGGGTTCGCGACGTCGATTGCGACTTCCGCCTGATGCGTCGATCGATCTTCGACCGTGTCCGGCTCACCAAGAACAGCGGCGTCATCTGCCTCGAGATGATGAAGAAGATCCAGGATGCCGGGTTCCGCATCGCCGAGGTTCCCGTTCACCACTATCACCGGGCCTACGGCAAGTCGCAGTTCTTCAACTTCAGGCGCATCGCTCGCACGGCGGCTGACGTGATGAAGCTGTGGCTCGAATTGGTGGTGCGCCGGGCACCACGCGACGTCCCCACGCCATGAGCGTCGAGAACGGCGACTTCTACCGGGGCCGGCGCGTGATGATCACCGGAGGCCTGGGCTTCATCGGCAGCAACCTGGCCCACCGACTGGTGGCGCTCGGGGCCGACGTGCTGCTCGTGGACTCACTGATCCCCGACTACGGCGGCAACCTGTTCAACGTCCATGGCATCGAGGACCGGTTGAAGGTGAACGTGGCCGACGTCCGCCAGCAGAGCACGATGAACTACCTGGTGCGCGATCGCGAGGTCATCTTCAACCTCGCGGGTCAGGTCAGCCACATCGACAGCATCCGCGACCCGTTCACCGACATGGAGATCAACTGCCGCAGCCAGTTGACGATCCTCGAGGCCTGCCGGCACAACAACCCTCGCGCGAAGGTGGTGTTCGCCGGCACCCGCCAGGTGTACGGCAAACCAGACTACCTCCCGGTGGACGAGCGGCACCTGGT
>JAFNAJ010000253.1 GCA_017860085.1 Acidobacteriota bacterium
GATCCGATCGTCGCGGCGAAGCCGTCCGAGGTTGTTCCAGTCGTGGATTCCCTCGGCAGACGCGGTCTCGGCCTGGATCGGGGGAGCGACGAGGGAGACGGTCGGCAGCGGGGATGCCGCCGCGCCGGGGGACGGCAGTGTGAACGCAGCGAGGAGCCCTGTCAGAACGGACGCGTGCATCGTGCGACGCATGGCCTCCTCCCGGCCTTTCGGCCTTCCTGATCCAGTATGCGCCATCCGGCACGCTCTGGGGTCAGGTCTTGAATCCACGGTTTTTTCACGACCTGGCACCGCCCACCCGCCCTGTTTGGCTGTAAGCTGAGCGGGTCGTCGGGAGCTGGCGGCGACGCGGAGGTCGACGTGGAGAGAAACGCGCTGGGCACCGTCGTGCTGGCGGCGGGCATCGCCCTTTCGGGATGGTTCATCGGCGACGGATTCGTTCGCGGTCGCGCCGCCGACCGGTCCGTCTCGGTGAAGGGTGTGGCCGAGCGCGAGGTGAAGGCCGACCTGGCCCTCTGGCCGATTCGCTTCGTGGCCGCGGATGACGACCTCGACCGCGCGCAGGCGCGGGTGGGGGACAGCGCCTCGAAGGTGCGCGCGTTCCTGGAGCAGCACGGCATCGACTCCTCGCGTGCCGAGTTGCAGGAGTTCGAGGTGACCGACACGCGCGCCAACCCGTACGGCGGGCGCGAGGCCGCCACGCGCTACATCATCAGCCAGACGATCATGGTGCGCTCGGACGACCCCGACGTGGTGTTCGCGGCCAGCCAGAAGGTGAGCGACCTGGTGACGGCCGGCGTCGTGCTCTCGTCGGGCCCGATGGGTCCGGGCGGCGGCGGTCCGACCTTCCTCTTCACCAAGCTCAACGATCTCAAGCCGGCGATGATTGCCGAAGCGACGGCGGCCGCGCGCCAGGCGGCCGAGCAGTTCGCGAAGGACTCCGGCAGTGCGCTCGGCGGCATCCGGCAGGCGAGCCAGGGGCTGTTCGTCATCCTGCCACGCGACCAGGCTCCTGGCGTGCAGGAGCAGCAACAGCGCGTCAAGATGGTCCGGGTGGTGTCGACGATCGAGTACTACCTGAGGGACTGACTACCGCCTCACGCCTACCGCCTCGCGCCTGCCGGCTAGCCGCGGTAGTTGCCAAACTGCAACTCGATCCCGAAGTCCTGCTCCCGCAGCATTCCCATGGCCGCCTGCAGGTCGTCCTTCGAGGGTGAGGTGACGCGCACCTGGTCGGCCTGGATCGAGGCCTGCACCTTTTTCAGCTTCGCGTCTTTCAGGAACTTGACGATCGCCTTGGCCGTGTCGGTCGGGATGCCCTGCTGCAGCGAGACCCGCGCGCGCACCAGCCCGCCACCCGCAGGCTCCACCTCGCCCAACTTCGCGTTCTTTGCCGGGACCCCGCGCCGGATGAGGCGCGTCTGCAGGATCTCCCACACGGCGTCCATCCGGAACTTGTCGTCGGCGAGGATGTCGATGGCCGCCTCGGCCTTCTTGAACTCGATGGACGACTTCGAGCCCTTGAAGTCGTAGCGCTGCGCCAGTTCCTTGCTCGCCTGGTTCACCGCGTTGTCGACCTCCTGCAGGTCGACGGTGGAGGTGATGTCGAAGGAAGCCTGTTGCGCCATGGCGGGATCGTAGCAGACACGCACGCCTTGGGGTCAGGTCTTGAATCTACGGTTTTTTCACGACCTGGCACCGCCGCCGCGGCGCTCGCCTACAGGACCGCGCCGAAGAGCCTCCCGACGCCGGCGGTGAGGGCCATCGCGAGGGCGCCCCAGAACGTCACCCGGGCGGCGCCTCTCGCGACTGGGGCTCCTCCCGCGTAGGCGGCCATCGCGCCGAGCGCCAGGAGCGCGACGAGCGTCGTAGCGACCGTCACGGGGCTGACCCACGAGGCCGGTGCGACAAGCGCCGGCACGATCGGCAGCACGGCCCCGCCCGCAAAGGCTGCGGCCGACGCCAGGGCGGCTTGGACCGGACGAGCGCGCAGCGTCTCGGTGATGCCCAGTTCGTCGCGGGCGTGTGCGGCGAGCGTGTCGCCCGCCGTCAGTTGCTCGGCGACCCGGCGCGCGAGCGACTCGTCAAGGCCCCGGCTCACGTAGATCGCCGTCAACTCAGCCAGTTCCTGCTCCGGATCGTCGGCCAATTCCCTCCGCTCTCTGCCGATGTCGGCTGTCTCCGTGTCAGCCTGCGACTGGACGGACACGTACTCGCCGGCGGCCATCGACATCGCACCGGCCACGAGGCCGGCGACACCCGACAGCAGGACGGTGGCCTGAGTCGCCCCACCAGCCGCCACGCCGACCACGAGGCTCGCGACCGAGACGACGCCGTCGTTGGCGCCGAGCACCGCCGCCCGCAGCCAGCCGATGCGATGTGCGCGGTGGGTCTCGATGTGAACGGTACGCACGGGCGCCTCCCTGACACGGATGCGATGGGGCGAGCTTCATCCTCGTCCGACGTGTCGCCTGATGCTAACCGGAACGCTCAGCGAACGCTCCTCCTCCCCGGAAGGTCCATATCCGCAGGGACAACCACCATCGGGGACCGCCGTTGCAGTTCGGGTACAGTCCGAGCATGGGGCCGCGGGTCGCTGAGGGCGCGAGCCCCGGCGTCAGAACTTGGCGACGAGGGCCACTGACGTGATGGTGTCGGTAGCCTCGAAGCCCGGCGGCGGCAGGTTGGCGTAGCGCCAGGTGTTGGAGAGCTTCAGGGAGAACAGGTCCGTCAGCTTCGCGGTGATCGCCGCGATGTTGCCGAACCGCCAGTTGTCGGCCGAGTCGAAGAGCCAATCGAATCGCAGGTCGTCGGTGAACTCGGCTGTCTCGGAAATCTTGAGCGTGTACGACACGCCGGTGAGCGCGAGGGCCGTGGAAATGTCGTCGCCGGTCGTCCGCTGCTCGTTCGTGTACCCCAAACCCGCGTCAGCGCGCAGCTTCTGCCGGTCATCGCCGAGGAGGAGGTACGAGAGACCACCAGAGAGCGTGTGGCGCTGCTCGATGCCGGAGAACTCGTTGCGGTAGTAGTCGTACTCGCCAAACCCGGTCAGCCGATCGGTGAACGTGCGATCGGCCCGGAACAGGAATGCCAGCGACTCGGCGCTCACGACCTCGTCGGTCTCGTTGCGCACGAAGCCGGCGCCCCAGCGGAAGACCCAGAGGTCCGGCCGGTAGATGACGTTGCCCCCGATGCCGAACGAGGAGGTCTCGGTGTTTCCCGTCGTCGACACGAACGACACCTCGGCGTTGCCCTCGAAGCGGGGTGGCGGGGGAGGCGGAGGCGCCGGGGCCGCCGCCGGCTGAGGCGGCGGTGGTGGCACCTGGGCCACCGCAGGAATGGCAACGAGCAGTGCGCTCACGGCGCACACGGCATATGTCATCTTCATGTCGAATCGCACCCTCGGATGTTGGTCAACGCGGCGACCCTGGCCAAGCCACGGCAACGTACTGTGGACCTCGTCATGAGAAGCCGCCTTGGGAGTATACCTTCCAGCCCTCGAGCCGGCCAACCACTCCTGCGTGCGCTGTCGATCTCGCCGTAGAATCGTGGAAGAGGTACGTCGCGTGACCGACACGGATGTCGCCCGCCTAATCAACGGCGAGCGCCTCGTGGTGCTCGGCTGGGGGCGCGCCATCCTCATGCAGGTGGCCCATCCCCTCGTGGCCGCCGGCGTCGACCAGCACAGCACGTTCAGGGCGTCGGTCGTCGCGCCGTTCGTGCGCCTCCACGGCACGGTCCAGACAATGCTCGACCTGACGTTTGGGGACGAGGCGACGGCGTCGCGGGCGGCCGCGCGCGTCAACGCCATCCACGACCGAGTGCACGGCGTGCTCGGCGGCGCGGCGGGCGTCTGGCCCGCGGACACGCGGTACGCGGCGCACGACCCAGCGCTGCTGCAGTGGGTGCACGCGACGCTGCTCGATTCGCTGCCCCTGGCCTACGAGGCGTTCGTAGCCCCGCTCACGCCCGCGCTCGTCGACCGCTACGCTCTCGAGGCGGCAGGCGGTGCCGCCCGCCTCGGGATTCCCGAATCGATGGCGCCGCGGTCGAGAGCGGACGTCCGGCTCTACCTCGAGCGCATGCTGACGAGCGGCCAGATCGCCGTGACACCGATGGCCAAGGCCTTGGCGCACGACGTGCTCAATCCTCCGGGGAGCCGACTGCTCGGTCCGGTGTCGGCCGTGACCCGCCTGTTTGCGATCGGCACGCTTCCGGAGACGATGCGCGACATGTACGGCTTTGGCTGGACCGACGCCGATACCCAGCGCCTCGTCCGCCTCTGTGCATTCCTTCGCCGCTGGCGTGCGCGAACGCCGGCGTGGCTCGCGCGGTGGCGAGAGGGGCGGTCGGTGGGCGTGCCGCCGGTCCGGTCCTGACATGCAGGCGCGCGCCGCAGAGGCGCGGCACCTTCAGTGACCGTGGCGACACCGGCTTCAGTAGCTGCCCGTCACTCCCCTGAACCCGTGGAGCGCCTGGCGGCCCAGCCACCTTAGCGTGTGCTGCGCGCTGAAGCAGTAGCCGAGGGTGTGCTGGCAGGTGGAGAGGCAGTGCCGGTGGCACGCCCGCTTCATGTCGTCGAGTTGTCGCTCGTCGAATCGCGGGGCCTCGACCGCGCCCCAGTCGGTGCTCCCGCCATACATCGTGAAGCACGGAGCCAGCGTGCCGTCGGTGCGGACGATTAGCGCGTTCTGCCCGGCCCGGCACGCCCACGGGTCGACACGGCCCCGCA
>JAFNAJ010000254.1 GCA_017860085.1 Acidobacteriota bacterium
GGCTTCTTCAACGCCCAGGTCGCCGACATCGCCCGCGTCGCCGGCGTCGCCGCCGGCACGGTCTACCTCTACTTCCTCAACAAGGACGACCTGCTCGTCTCGATCTTCGAGCGGTCGATGCGCGAGGCAATCGCCGAGGGGCGTGCGGCCATTGCCGCCGTCGACGACCCGGTCGAGCGCCTGCGACGTATCGCGCGGCTCCATCTCGAACGCATGGGCCGCGACCGCGACCTCGCCGTGGTCTTCCAGGTCGAACTGAGGCAGTCCACGAAGTTCATGGAGCAGTTCTCCTCGACGGCGCTCCGCGAGTATCTCGGCGTCATTCGCGATGCAATCGCCGACGCCCAGGTGCGCAACCTCTTCCGGCGCGATGTCAACCCGACGTTCGCCGCGAAGATGCTCTTCGGTGCGCTCGACGAGATGGCCACCAACTGGGTCCTCAGCCGCCGGCGCTACTCGCTGGCGGCTGACGCCGATCGCGTCATGGACCTGTTTCTCAACGGAGTGAAAGCGTGATGCGTTCCGTAGCTGTGCTCGGCGCCGGCACCATGGGTGCCCAAATCGCGGCCCACCTGGCCAACGCAGGTGTGCCGGTCGTCCTTCTGGACCTCGACGCCAAGGTGGCGCGCGACGGCTTCGAGCGCGCGCGCAAGCTCAAACCCGACCCGTTCTTCACGAGCGACGCCGCCGCCCTGGTCACCACCGGTGGCTTCGACACCGACCTCGGCCGCCTCAAGAACTGCGACTGGATCATCGAGGCCATCGTCGAGCGTCTCGACCTCAAGAAGAGCCTGCTCGAGAAGGTCGAGGCCAACCGGGTCCCCGGCTCGATCGTGAGCTCCAACACCTCGGGCATCCCCATCGCAGCCATGGCCGAGGGGCGCAGCGACGAGTTCCGCCGCCACTGGCTCGGCACCCACTTCTTCAACCCGCCTCGCTACCTGAAGCTGCTCGAGATCATCCCGACGCCGGAGACCGACCCGGACGTGATGCGGCGGATGGCGTACTTCGCCGACGTCCGGCTCGGCAAGGGCGTGGTGGTCGCCAAGGACACGCCGAACTTCATCGCCAACCACATCGGCATGTTCGGCATGCTGCGGGTGCTCGATGCCCTCGGCACCGGCGAGTACACCATCGAGGAGATCGACTCGATGACGGGGCCCGCGCTCGGGCGTCCGAAGAGCGCCACGTTCCGGACGGCCGACATCGCGGGCGTCGACGTGATGTACCACGTCATCAAGAACCTGGCCGACCGTATCACCGATGAATCGGTCCGGGCGGCATTCGTGATGCCGCCGATCGTCGAGGAACTCGTCAAGCGCGGCTGGGTCGGTGAGAAGAGCGGCCAGGGCTTCTACAAGCGCGTGAAGGGCGCGGGCGGCAAGAGCGAGATCCTCGCGCTCGACCCGAAGACCTTCGAGTACCGCCCCCAGCAGAAGGCGAAGCTGGGGCCCATCGAGGCCGGCAAGAGCATCGAGAACCTCGAGGAGCGCGTGAAGCTGCTCTTCCTCGGCAAGGACAAGGTCGGCGAGTTCATGCGCCGCACGCTGGGCGCCACGCTGGTCTACACGGCGCGCGTCGCGCCCGACATTGCTCACTCGATCGACGACGTCGACCGGGCGATGCGGTGGGGCTTCGGGTGGGAGCGGGGCCCCTTCGAACTCTGGGATGCGATCGGCGTCCGTGAGGTCCTCGAGGCGTGCAAGGTCAGCGACGTGCCTCCGGTCGTCAAGGACGTGCTCGACAAGGGACACAACGCGTTCCGCAAGGGCGATCTGCCGGCCCAGTCGCACGACTTCGTCGTGCTCAAGTCGGCCAAGGAACACCATCGGATCGTCAAGCACAACGCCGGCGCGAGCCTGGTGGACATCGGCGACGGTGTCCTCTGCATCGAGTTCCACTCGAAGATGAACAGCATCGGCGGCGACACGCTCCAGATGCTGAACACGGGCGTGAAGGAGGCGGAGAAGAACTTCCAGGCGCTCGTCATCGGCAACGATGCGCCGCACTTCTCGGCCGGCGCCAACATCATGCTGCTCCTCCTCGAGGCGCAGGAAGGCAACTGGGACGAGATCGACATGATGGTGCGCGCCTTCCAGGGCGCGACGATGGGTTTGCGATATGCCAGGGTGCCGGTCGTCTCGGCGACGGCGGGCATGGTGCTCGGCGGTGGCTGCGAGGTGGCCCTGCACTCCGATCGCGTGCAGGCCGCAGCCGAGAGCTACATCGGGCTCGTCGAGGTGGGCGTCGGGCTGATCCCCGGCGGGGGCGGCACCAAGGAGATGACCGCCCGTGCCGGCGAGGGCGCGAGCCTCACGACGTTCCTGCTCCCGCGCATCCAGCGGTCGTTCGAGAACGTCGGCATGGGCAAGGTGTCGACGAGCGCGGCCGACGCGCGGAAGATGCACTACCTCCGATCGACCGACCGGATCTCGATGAACCGCGACCGGGTCCTGGCCGACGCCAAGGAGTTGGCGCTCCAGATGGTGAAGGAAGGCTACCAGCCACCGGCGCCGCGCACGCAGATTGCCGTGGGTGGCGAGACGGTGCTGGCGCCGCTCAAGCTCGGCATCCACATGATGTGGCGCGGCGGCTACATCAGCGATCACGACAAGCTGATTGGCGAGAAGCTCGCCTACATCATGGCGGGCGGCAACCTGCCGCACCCGGCGTACGTCACCGAGCAGCAGTTGTTGGACCTCGAACGCGAGGTCTTCATCAGCCTCTGCGGCGAGCGCAAGACGCTGGAACGGATCCAGCACATGCTCAAGACAGGGAAACCCCTCAGGAACTGACGATGAACGTGAACGGTTCTTGGTGCGTCGTTCCTGGTTCTTGGTCCGTTCGGGGTCCGCGGTCCCTGGTGCGGAGTCACGCGCACCAGGAACCAAGGACGAACCCGGGACCAGGAACCTGGCACGGACCAAGAACGAAGAACCAAGAACCAGGAACCGACGAGGTTGTTTGTCCGAGATGATCGTCCGCGGTGAGGGATTGCCGCTCGTGCTCATCCCCGGCATTCAGGGCCGATGGGAATGGATGGTGCCGACCGTCGAGGGTCTCGCTCGGCGCTGTCGCGTGGCGTCGTACTCGCTGTGCGGCGAGCGCGGCACCGGGTGTCGACTGACCGAGGAGCGCGGCTTCGACGCGCACATCGACCAGTTGACGCGCGTGCTCGACGAGGTCGGGTTCGAGCGCGCCGTCTTGTGCGGGGTGTCGTACGGCGGGTGGATTGCGGTGCGCTACGCCGCCCGTCATCCCGAGCGCGTCTCGGCGCTCGTCGTGGCGTCGTCTCCGGGTCCGCGGTTTCGGCCCGACACGCGCCAGCGCCAGCACGCCCGGTTCCCTTACCTGCTGCTGCCGGCGTTCATCGTCTCGACGCGCCGGCGCCTCATGCCGGAGATCCGGACGGCAGTGCCCGACCCGGACGAGCGTCGACGCATCGCGCGACGACAGACCAGGCACATGCTGCGTCACCCGATCTCGCCAGGGCTCATGGGGAGACGCATCCGTCTGGCCTTGCAGGAGGATTTCGTCGCGGACGCGAGCCGGGTCACGGCACCCACGCTTCTCGTCACGGGCGAGCGTGGGCTCGACCGTGTCGTGCCGCCGGAGTCGACGCGCGAGTATCTCTCGGTCATCCGGGGATCGACCATCGTCGAGCTGCCGAGCACCGGCCACATCGGCTGCATTACCTGTGCGAACGCCTGGGCCGACCTCGTGGTCGATTTCGCCCAACGGGTGGTCGCGAATCACGACCGGCTCGAACACGCTGGCGTCGAAGCGACGCGCCAAGACGTTCTAGGGGTCTGAGGTTCTGGGGTCGATGCACTTCGACTTGATCGGTCCAGCCGGGCGTCTCGAGGCGCTGATCGACCTGCCGGCTTCCCTGCCGCGGGCCGCGGCGGTCGTCGCGCCGCCCCACCCGGACTTCGGCGGCACGCTCCGCACGCGCGTCGTGCACGAGGTGGGCAAGGCGCTGGCGCGGGCCGGGTGCGCCGCGCTGCGCGTCAACTACCGGGGGGTCGGCGTGAGCGAGGGCACGTGGTCGTCCGACGACCCCTCCTGCGCCGTGGCCGACGTCAGTGCTGCGCTCGCCGCCGTGCGCGACCGCTATCCGGGCTTGGCGCTGTGGAGCGTCGGCTACTCGTTCGGCGCCTGGGTTGCCACCGTGGCGAGCCACGACGAGGCGGAGGTGTCGGCCGTGGTGGTCATTGCGCCGCCGGTCGATCACTATGACTTCTCGCTGCTCGAGCAGTCACGTGCCGCCAAGTTCATCGTCCAGGCGGAGTTCGACGAACTCACGCCGGCAAAGACCGCGCAGCGCTTCTACGCCACGCTTCCCGAGCCGCGCGAGTTGGTCGTGATCGAAGGGGCCGACCATGCCTTCGACGGGCATGCCTTGGAGGTCGGCGACGCCATCGAGGAGTTGCTCGGCGACTTCGGGGACCGGGTCGCGTAGGGCCGGGACCGGTTCGGGACTCTGGGCTCGGGATTCGCGACTCGGGAACGGGGGGCCGGGATTCGGGAACCGAGGGAATCGAAGACGGCTGGTGGCGGTGGGGCGAGGCCTTCAGGCCTGCCGTGAACTGAGTGAGACGTGAACGCCGAGCGCCGAATGCCGGGCGCCGAAAGTTGTTGAGAGGGAGCCATGAAAGACGCCGTGATTGTTTCCGCCGTTCGCACACCGGTAGGCAAGGCCCCGCGGGGCACGTTGAGCACCACGCGCCCCCGATCCGGCCGAGATTGAGGACGTCATCCTTGGATGCGCGATGCCCGAGGCCGAGCAGGGCCTGAACGTTGCGCGCATCGCGGCGCTCCGGGCGGGGATCCCCGTCAGTGCGTCGGCCGTGACGGTCAATCGGTTCTGCTCCTCCGGCCTCCAGGCCATTGCGTACGCCGCCGAGCGGATCATGTGCGGCTTTGCCGGAGCCATCATCGCGGGTGGCACCGAGTCGATGAGCCTCATCCCGATGGGTGGCAACAAGGTCTCGCCCAACCCGGCGCTCGTCGACGCCTACCCGGACGTGTACTTGTCGACGGGGCTCGTGGCCGAGAATCACGCCCGCGAGGCGAAGCTCACCCGCGAAGCGCAGGACGCCTTCGCGTTGCGCAGTCACCAGCGTGCGTCGGCCGCGATCGAGGCGGGACGGTTCAAGGACGAGATCGTGCCGGTGCCGGTGAGACTGGTGGTGCCGAACAACGGAAAGAAACCCGCCGTTCGCGAGCTCGTCTTCGAGGTGGACGAGGGGCCGCGTCGCGACACGTCGATGGAGGCCCTCGCCAAGCTTCGCCCCGCGTTTCACGTGGCCGGCACGGTAACCGCCGGCAACTCGTCGCAAACGAGCGACGGTGCTGCCGCTGTGCTGCTGATGTCGGCGGAGCGCGCGCGCGCGCTGAAGCTGACGCCGCTCGCGCGCTTCGTCGCGTACGCGACGGCGGGTGTCGAGCCCGAGCGGTTTGGCGTGGGACCGGTGCCCGCCATGAAGAAGGCGCTCGGGCTGGCAGGGCTCAGCCTCGAGCAGATCGACCTCATCGAGCTCAACGAGGCCTTCGCGTCCCAGGTGCTGGCGTGCCTGAAGGAGATGCCCCTCGACGACAACAAGTTGAACGTGAACGGCGGGGCCATCGCGCTGGGTCACCCGCTGGGATGCACCGGCGCAAAGCTCACGGCCACGCTCCTCCACGAAATGAAGCACCGCAAGAGCCGCTACGGGATGGTGACGATGTGCGTGGGCGGCGGCATGGGGGCGGCGGGGATCTTTGAACGGATCTGAACGGTTTTCTGAAGGTTCTGGCCTGACGGACTGAACGGAGGAATGCATGGCGATCGCAACAGTGCCCGTCGACGTTTACAAGGGTGGCTACTGGCTGCTCAAGGACACCAATCCCGACCTCGTCTTCACGCCCGAGAAGCTGACGGACGAGCACAAGCTCATGAACCGCACGGCTCGCGAGTTCGTGGCCAACGAGGTCATGCCGCAGCTCGAGCACCTCGAGGCCAAGGAGTGGGACGTGGCCCGCAGGCTCGTGAAGCGGTGCGGCGAGCTCGGCTTCCTGGGCGCCGACGCGCCCGAGGAGTACGGCGGCCTCGACCTCGACAAGGTGAGCTCGGCGGTCATCGCCGAGGGCATCGGGCCAGCCCCGTCGTTCTCGGTCACGTTCGGCGCCATGACGAGCCTCGCCATCATGCCGCTCGTCATGTTCGGCACCGACGAGCAGAAGAAGAAGTACCTGACGCACCTCGTCTCGGGAGACATGGTCGGGGCTTACGGGCTCAGCGAGTCGAACTCGGGCTCCGATGCGCTCGGCGCCAGGGCGAGGGCGAGTGTCGAGCCCGACGGCAGCTTCCTGCTCAACGGCGAGAAGATGTGGCTCAGCAACTGCAATTTCGCCGACCTGTTCGTCGTGTTTGCCAAGGTCAACGGGGATCAGTTCACGGCGTTCCTGGTCGAGCGGAAGTGGCCAGGCGTGAGCACGGGGCGTGAAGAGCACAAGCTGGGCCTGCACGGCTCGTCCACGGCGCCGCTGATCCTGCAGGACGTCCGCGTCCCCAAGGAAAACGTCCTCGGCGAAGTCGGCAAGGGGCACAAGGTCGCGTTCGACGTGCTCAACTACGGACGCTTCAAGCTCGGGGTGAAGTGCCTCGGCGGCGCGAAGGCCGTGATTGGCGAGGCGGCCACCTACGCAGGCACGCGGCACCAGTTCGGCCGCCCGATCGCCACCTTCGGCGCCATCAAGCACAAGATCGGCGAGATGACCGCCCGGACCTACGGGCTCGAGAGCGTCATCTACCGACTTGCCGGGCTGCTCGACGCGGCCAAGGCGGCGTCGGCGACCGGTGGCGGGAGCGCCGTGCGCGAGGCGCTCGATCAGTTCTCGGTGGAGTGCTCGATCACGAAGGTGATGGCCTCCGAGGTGCTGCACTACTGCATCGACGAGAACGTGCAGATTCACGGCGGCAACGGGTTCGTGCGCGACTACCCGGCCGAGCGCTACTACCGCGATGCCAGGGTCAACCGGATCTTCGAGGGCACCAACGAGATCAACCGCCTGCTCATCCCCGGCATGCTGATGCGGAAGGCGCTCAAGGACGAGCTGCCCCTGATTCCGGCGGCCATGAAACTCTACGATGAGATCATGACGCCCGGACTGTCGGAGGCGCCGGGCGACGGGCTGCTCGAGGCCGAGTCGGCCGCGGTCACGGCCTTCAAGAAGGTCGGGTTGCTCGTGACCGGCGCGGCCATGCAGCGCTTCGGCAAGCACGTCAACGACGAGCAGGAAGTGCTGGGCGCCGTGGCCGACATCTGCATCGACACGTTCACGGCCGAGAGCGCGCTGCTTCGCGCGCTCGATGCCAGCACCCGAGCCCTGCCGAACGCGGCACGCCATGCCGACGTCGTGCGGGTGATGGTGAGCGACGCCGCCGCGCGTATCGAGACCAGTGCCAAGATGGCCCTGGCCGCCATGGCCGACGGCGACATGCTGCGGACGCAACTGGCGGCACTTCGTCGCGTGCTGAAGGTGACGCCGATCAACACGGTCGCCGTTCGCCGTGCGCTGGCGGAGGAGACGGTTGCGAAGCGATCGTATATCTTCTAGCTGATGGGTGTGCGTGGGGCAGGGGCGCCGGCTGCAGGCGCGAAAAGGGCCACCCGGCATGGTGGCCCGGGCAGGCGTGCAGCCGTCCTCCTGCCCGCGCTGTGTACGGCACTCGTGGTCCTCGCGGCGGGCTGCCGCAGCGCTGCGCCGCCAGCGTACGCCGAGCGCGTGGCTGCCGCTCGGGCGGACAAAGACCGGTTTTTCTTCGAGGGGCCCGACTCCCCGATTCCCTCTGATCGCCGGCCGGAGTTCCTGCCCCTCGCCTACTTCCCCATTCTCGAGCGCTACGCGGTGCCCGCCGTGCTTGCCCCGTCCGAACGCGAGCCGGCCATGGAGATGCCCACATCGACGGGCCTGAGGCGCCTCATGCGGCGGGCAGGTACTCTGAGGTTCTCGCTCGACGGTGAACCGCTCCAGCTCACCGCGTTCGTCGAGGCCGACGCCCCGAACATGAATCGCCTGTTCGTGCCCTTCGGTGACAGGACCAACGGCACCGAGACGTATGCCGCCGGCCGGTACCTCGACCTCGATCGCACCGCCACCGGCATCTACGAGATCGACTTCAACCGGGCGTATCATCCCTACTGCTATTACAACCCGACGTACGATTGCCCCTACCCGCCGCCCGAGAACAGGCTGAAGGTCGCGATTCGAGTCGGCGAACGGATGAAGAACTGAACACCCGGAACCTTTGAAGCCTTTGCGACAAGTAGTCCCCGCTGCGGTCGTGCTGGACTTCGACGGCGTCGTCGCCAACAGCGAGCCGCTTCACCTGGCCGCGTTTCAGCAGGCCCTGGCCGACGTGGGCATCAGCCTGTCGGCCCCTGTCGGCCCGGGACTACTACGAGCGATACCTCGGTCTCGACGACGCGAGCGCGCTGGAGGCCGTGGCGGTCGATAGGAACATCGTGTTCGGCCCTGAGGAGACTCGGCGCTTCTTCGAGCGCAAGGCCGGCATTCTCGGAGCCTTGCTGGCGAGCCCACACGTGTTGTTCCCCGGTGCGGCCGAGCGCGTACGCGAGTATGCGGCCGTTCTGCCCCTGGCCATTGCCTCCGGCGCGCGCCGCGAGGAGATTGAGCCTGTGCTCACGGCCGCCCACCTTCGCTCGTGCTTCACTGCCATCGTCGCCGCCGGCGAGACGCCTCGGGCGAAGCCCGCGCCCGACCCTTATGCGCGTGCGATGGCGCTGCTCGTCGA
>JAFNAJ010000255.1 GCA_017860085.1 Acidobacteriota bacterium
GACGTGCTCGAGCGCCCGTTTCGCGCCGTGTTCCTTCGCCTCAGCCCGGCGAACCTCGACAACCACCTCGAACGTGCCCGACTGAAGCCGCGCGCCGTGAATCCTCGCGATCTCCAGCAGGCGCAGGAGATCTTCGCCGAGGAAGTGAACAAGTCGTTCACCCTCGATCTCAGCGACCTCAGCCGTGACCCGTGGTCACTGGTGCCCACCTATGGCGATTTCCTCGCCGAGGTGCACACGCGCAAGCAGGACACCCTCACCTACACGAGGTCGGCGCACGAGGCCGAAGACATCTCGCTGTTCAATCGCCGGCTCCGGCGGAACATCTCGGTGTATGCCTCCGCACGCAAGCTCCGCGAGCGTGGCCCGTCGTACAGCGAGGACGAGCTTGCCGATTACGACGTCCTCGACTACCTGGTCGAGGTGTCGTACGACCCGGTACGGCAGTGGCTCGACGGACACACCCGCCTGCGCGTGCGGGCGCGGCAGTTCCTGCCGCTCATGACGTTGCGCCTGGCCGAGTCGCTCGTGCCACGCTCGGTGGTGTCGAACCGTCACGGGCGGCTGCTGGCGCTGCGCGTCAAGGGTCAGAACAGCGTGATCCTGAACTTTCCCGCGCCCTTGAAGGAAGGCGACACGATCGACCTCGCGGTCGTCTACAGCGGCCGGATCGAGCCGCAGCCGGTCGACCGCGAGGTCATCAGCCTCGGCGCTGAGCAGCCCGCGGCAGTCCAGGTGGAGGAGCCAGTGCTCGTCCCGGAGGCGCGCTACACGTTCACGAACCGGAGTTATTGGTACCCGCAGAACACGGTCACCGACTACGCCACGGCCACGATCCGGGTGACGGTGCCGTCGGATCTCGAGTGCGTGGCGAGCGGCGATCCGTCGACCAGTAACCCGACGCGCGTCGCCGCCCCCGTGCCTGGGGGCATCGAACGCGCACGCTACGAGTTCGTGGCCGGCCAGCCCCTTCGTTACCTCGCGTTTGTCGTCAGCAACTTCACGCCGGCTGTCAGCGACACCGTTCGCGTTCCGAGCCGTGCCGCCGACGACGCGGCGTCCGATTCGGCCGCGCGCTCGCAGATCGGGATCCGTTACGACTCGCTCGACCTCTTCGTGACGGCCAACCCGCGCCAGGCGAGCCGGAGCCGGGTACTGGCCCAGCAGGTCGGCGACATCCTCTCGTTCTACGCGGGTCTCGTCGACGACCTCCCGTATCCGACCTTCACGCTGGCCGTCGTCGACAGCGAATTGCCGGGAGGCCACAGCCCCGCGTACTTCGCGCTGCTCAATCAGCCCTTGCCGACCACGCCCTACTTCTGGCGCAGCGACCCGGTCGCCTTCAACAACTTCCCCAGCTTCTACGTCGCCCACGAACTGGCCCACCAGCACTGGGGCCAGGCGGTCGGCTGGGAGAACTACCACGAGCAGTGGCTCAGCGAAGGGTTCGCGCAGTTCTTTGCGCTGCTCTACGCAGAGCACTCGGGCGGGCCGGCCGCCGTGCGCGGCGTTCTCCGCCAGATGCAGCGATCCGTGCTGAGCCACGCGGACCAGGGCCCCATTGCGCTCGGCTATCGTCTGGGCCACATCAAGGGCGACAGCCGCACCTTCCGCGCCATCGTCTACAACAAGGGCGCGATGGTGCTCCACATGCTGCGCCGCTTGCTGGGCGACGACGTCTTCTTCCGCGGTCTCCGCGAGTTCTACCACGAGTCGCGATTCACGAAGGTGGGCACAGGCGACGCGAGACGCGCCTTCGAGCGCGTGGCCGGCCGATCGTTGGAGTCGTTCTTTCGGCTCTGGATCGAGGAGGCCGAGATCCCGTTGCTCTCGTTTCAGTGGCAGGTCGAGGGCTCCGAGGTGCACCTGCGGTTCGAGCAACAGGGCTCGGTCTTCGAGGTACCTGTCACGGTGACGCTCACCTACGCGTCGGGCAACACCGAGGAGGTGATCGTGCCCGTCACCGAGCGGGTCTCCGATCTGCGGGTGCCGGCGAAAGGCGCCCTGCGGTCGGTGAAGGCCAACGAAGACAGAGGCGCATTGGTCCAGCTCCGATAGGGTGGACGCTCACTCGGGCGAAGTGCCGGCCTCGTTGCGGTGAAGCGGACCTGTGGCCCGTTTCTGCAGGGCGGACCTTCAGGTCCGCCGGTCGCTCGAGCCGGTAGCCGGTGGCCGTTTGGCGGTGGCCGGTCGGCGGTAGCCGTTTGGCGGTGGCCGGTTGGCGGTAGCCTGACATATGATCGTCGGTCTATGGAGAAGGTGACCTTCACCATCGATGGGCGTCAGGTCTCGGTGGCCAAGGGGACGACGGTCCTCCAGGCGGCCATCGAGCACGGAATCCAGATCCCCTACTACTGCTACCACCCCGGCCTCGGCGTGGACGGCTCGTGCCGCGTCTGCCTCGTGAAGATCGAGAAGATGCCGAAGCTGCAGGTCTCGTGCTCGGTGGTTGCGACCGAGGGGATGGTGGTCGACACGCGGTCGCCCGAAGTGGTCGAGGCCCGTGCCGGAGTCTTCGAGTTCCTCCTGATCAACCACCCCCTCGACTGCCCCGTGTGCGACAAGGGCGGCGAGTGTCCGCTCCAGGACTTCTCCTACGCGTTTGGCCGCAAGGAGAGCCGCATGGAGTTCCCCCGGCGGACCTTCGATGGCGAGGGCGTGCGGGCGGACGTCGATTTCGGCCCGACACTCATGCTGAACCGCAACCGCTGCATCATGTGCACGCGGTGCGCGCGGTTCATGCGCGACGTGGCCGGCGACGAGCAGATCGGCATCATCGACCGTGGGTACGGCAGCGAGATCGCCACGTTCCGCGAGGAGGGCGTGCACTCGGTGCTGTCGGGCAACCTGATGGACGTCTGCCCCGTCGGGGCCATCACGACGCGCGATTACCGGTTCAAGTCGCGGCCGTGGGACAACCCGAACGCTGTCGACACGATCTGCACGGGGTGCGAGAAGGGCTGCAACATCACCGTCTGGATCAAGGCGAAGCCGGAGTGGGCCAAGGGCTCGCAGCTCGCCCGGATCACGCCGCGCTACAACGCCGACGTCAACCAGTACTGGATGTGCGACATCGGCCGCTTCGGCTACCACTGGGTCGAGGGGGCCGAGCGCCTGTCGGCGCCGCTCGTGCGAAAGGCCGACGGGGCCCTGGAGGCCACGACGTGGGATGCCGCGCTGAAGGCGTTGGCCGATCGACTGGGCCGTGCCGACTGGGGCGGTGTGCGATTCGCGCTCAGCGCCCACGCCTCTCACGAAGAGATGTTCGCGCTGGGACGCCTGGCGATGGCACTCGTCGGTGACGCCGCGCAGTCGTCGATCGGTGTCGGCTGGAACGTGTCGGCCAAACCGCAGGCGGGCGCCACGCGGTTTACCGTGCCCGACGTCGACGCCCCGAATGTCGGCGGCGCTCGGGCCTTCGGTCTTGTCGAGGGCGAGCGGCCGACGCCTACGGTGGCCTCGCTGCGGGCCGAGGTCGAGGCCGGGCGCGTGAAGGCGCTGTACGTGCTCGATCCGGGTCCCGCTGGCGCCATCGGCGACCTGTCGTGGGCCGTCGCGGCGCGCAAGGACGGCCGGCTGCCGTTGCTCATCGCCCAGGGCCCGGTGGCCACCGACGTGACCCGCGCGGCCGACATCGTGTTGCCCGGCTGCGCGTGGGTCGAGAAGGACGCGAGCTACGCCAACATGCAGGGGCGGCTGCAGGCCGCCTCGCAAGGCATCCTGCCTCCGGGCGACGCGCGCGACGATTGGCGCATCCTGGCCGACGTGGCGGCGGCACTGGGTGTACCCCTTGGGTATGACTCGGCCCATGAGGTACGTCAGGCCATTGCCGCGACGCTCGGCAGCGAGCCGGCCGTCGCGGGGATCGCCGCACTGGAGTTCCGCCGCCCCGCGCCTGCCGCGACTTGGCTCCAGGCGTCGAACCCAATGGAGCGGCTGAAGTGGGACTTCCTCTTCCAGGACGTGCTGCCGCTCAAGTTCGAGAACACGCGCGACCCGGGGCACCGCGCGGGAGAGAAAACCTAGGGGCTCGCCACCCGGTTTCGCATGGAAAACGTCTCGCTCCTCGCCGCGTTCGTCGCGGGCGTCCTCTCGTTCATCTCGCCGTGCGTGTTGCCGCTCGTACCCGGCTATCTGTCGTTCGTCTCGGGCGTGACGCTCGACGAGATGCGAGGCAAGGGCGATGCGGACGTGGCCCGCGCCGGCCGCCATCGCGTGTTCATCGCCTCTGTCGCGTTTGTCATCGGCTTCTCGCTGGTCTTCATCGGGCTCGGCGCGTCGGCGTCGGCGGTCGGCCAGTTCCTGATGAACCAGCTGTCGCTCATCGGCAAGATCGCCGGTGCCCTCATCGTGCTCTTCGGGCTGCACATGATGGGCGTGCTGAAGCTGAACTGGCTCTACCGGGAGAAGCGTTTCCAGGCCGAGCGCAAGCCCGCGGGTCCGCTGGGCGCCCTGCTCGTCGGCGTGGCGTTCGCGTTCGGGTGGACCCCGTGCATCGGGCCCATCCTTGCCGGGATTCTCGCCATTGCGGCGAGCAAGGACACGGTGGGTGAGGGCGTGACGCTGCTGGCCGTCTACTCGGCGGGCCTCGGCATCCCGTTCCTGCTGACGTCACTGGCGGTCAACCAGTTCTTCGCCGCGTTCGCGAAGATCCGCCGCTACTACCACGCCATCGAGGTGGTGTCGGGCGCCCTGCTCGTCGCGATTGGCCTG
>JAFNAJ010000256.1 GCA_017860085.1 Acidobacteriota bacterium
ATGTCGTTGATGTCGGTCACCTTCTCCAGCGTGTACTCGAGGCCGAGCTCCCTGGCGGCCTGTTCGGCGTGCTCGGTCAGCATGCGGCACTTGGCGCAGCCGGTGCCGAGGATCTGCAGCTTCTTCATGAGGTCTGCCTCCGGGAACGCGGCGCGCTACGCCAGCGCGCCGAACACGAGACCGCTGAGCGCGGACATCACCACGACCAGCGTCACGTAGACGGCCGTCTTCTTGAAGCCCATCAGCGAATGCAGCACGAGCATGCTGGGCAGGGAGAGTGCAGGGCCGGCCAGCAGCAAGGCGAGCGCGGGTCCCTTGCCCATCCCGGCACCCATCAGGCCCTGCAGGATGGGCACCTCCGTGAGCGTGGCGAAGTACATGAAGGCGCCGGCGACCGACGCGAAGAGGTTCGCGCCGATCGAATTGCCGCCGACGGCGTGGCTCACCCACTCCGACGGAATCAACCCCTCGTGGCCGGGCCGCCCGAGCAGCAGGCCCGCGACGAGCACGCCGGCGAGCAGCAACGGGAGAATCTGCTTGGCGAACCCCCAGGTGGCGGCGAACCACTCGCCGCCCTCGCCGGGGTCGGTGCTCGTGGCAAGGGACAGGCCGAGCACGGCCACCGAGAAGGGCAGGAGCGGTTGCGTGGGCGCCGCGACCGCCACGGCCGCGGTGGCGGCAGCGCCGAGCGTCACCTTCCACCACGACACACCGAGCCAGCCCACGAGCATCACGGCAAAGGCGACGCCCAGCACGGCGGTGACCAGCCATTTCGCCGAGAACACGGCCTGCCAGAAGCCGCCGGCCGATTCCGGCGCCGCCCAGTTGGCGACGACGAGGATCGCGACCATCGACGCGAAGTAGAGGCTGTCCTGCACGAGCGGCCGCGCCCGTGCGACCACGGGCTGGCCCTTGGCCGCCTCGACCTTGGCGGCTTCTTCCTCGCGGAAGACGAGGTGCATGGCCATGCCGATCAGCACGCTGAGGAGGACCGCGCCAACGGCGCGGGCGATGCCGATGTCCAGGCCGAGCACCCGGGCGGTCAGGATGATGGCGAGCACGTTGATCGCGGGCCCGGAGTACAGGAAGGCCGATGCTGGGCCCAGGCCGGCACCGCGCTTGTAGATGCCCCCGAACAAGGGCAGCACCGTGCAGGAGCAGACGGCGAGCACGGTGCCCGACACCGACGCCACGCCGTAGGCCAGCACCTTGTTGGCACGGGGGCCGAGGTACTTCATCACGGCCGCCTGGCTGACGAAGACCGAGATGGCGCCGGCGATGAAGAGAGCCGGAATCAGACAGAGGAGGACGTGCTCACGGGCGTACCACTTGACGAGGTGGAAGGCCTCGAGCACGGCGCCGTCGAAGCGGGGCGTGCCGACCGGCAGATAGAACGCGGCGAGGAGCCCGCCGGCCAGCAGGACGAGCCATCGCCACTCGTCTCTCCAGGACATGTCGCCAAGCTCCCGTGGGCGGGGCGGCGGGGGCACGCCTCCACCGACCGCCACATTCAATTCGGAATATACCGAAATGACGCAACTTGCGTCAAGCCGGCGCGGCCGGGCTCGTCGCCGGGCGCCTCGCGCGGCGCTTGCGGATCGCCTCCAGGGTCAGGTCGCCCCGGGTGAGCAGGGGGATTGGCACGGCCCGGACCCGGTTAATCACGGCGGCGTCGGCCCGGATCCGTGAGTCCGACGCCACCAGGTCCAGCGCCTGCGCCACCCACGCCGCGAAGGGGCTCTCGGGGTCGAGGGCGTAGTAGACCAGCTTGCCCTGCTTCCGTTCCAGCACCAGTCCCGAGCGCCGGAGGTCGTTCAGGTGGCCCGACACCGTGGAGGCGGCCAGCTGCAGGATCGTGGACATCTGGCAGACGCAGAGCTCCGCGTGCCGCAGCATCGCCAGGATGCGCAGGCGGGCCGGGTGGGCCAGGGCCTTGGCGGCGGCGACGAACTGGCGGTGCGACACGGGGCGGGGCCGGGGCACGGTCATCTCCTCATCTCGGAATCTTCCGAAATATACGTCGGCTGCCGGGGGAGGGCAAGCCGATCCGGCTCAGTGAGCCACGTGGACGTGCGCCCCCAGCGCGGCCAGCCGATCGACCAGGTGCGCGTAGCCGCGCTCGATGGTCTCGAGCGGCTCGATGCGGCTCTCTCCCTCGGCGGCGAGCGCGGCCGCGACCAGCGCCATGCCCGATCGGATGTCCCGGCTGTCCAGCGTCTTGCCGCGTAGCGTCCGAGGTCCCGTGACGATCAACCGGTGGGAATCGCACAGGAACAGATCAGCGTTCATGCCGCTCATCTGCTCCAGCGCGAAGAGCCGCAGCTCGTACATCCAGTCGTGCACGAGGGTGCGCCCGTCGGCCTGCGTGGCCAGCGCCGTGACGAGGCTCACGAGGTCGCTCGGGAAGCCGGGCCACAGTCCTGTGGTGATCGACCGCACGGCCACCAGACGCGACGGCCGGACCGAGAGGCACCCGTCGGAGACGTCGCACGCGACGCCCATCCGGCGCAGCACCGCGACGATGGGTTCGAGATCGATCGCGCGCGCGCCGGCGACCTCCACCTGGCTGTGGGTGATGGCGCCAACGACCGCCCAGGTGCCCGCCTCGATGTAGTCGCCATCGAGCCGGTGCGCCGCTCCGCGCAGCCGCGGAGCGCCGTGCACGCGCAGCGTGAACGTGCCCTCGCCCTCCACCTCGGCGCCGAGCGCGCGCAGGAACCGGCAGAGCTCCGCCACGTGCGGTTCGCAGGCCGCGTGACGGATCTCGGTGACGCCGGCTGCCGCCGCGGCCGCGAGCAGTGCCGTCTCCGTCCCCGTGACCGAGGCCTCCTCCAGGTACATCGAGGTGGCGCGCAGGCCGTCAGGCGCCTCGAGCACGTGTCCGTCGACGGAGGGCTGCGTCCTCGCGCCCAGCGCGGCGAGCGCCTGCAGGTGCGTGGAGATCGTCCGGCGCGTCGGGAAGTCGCCGCCCGGCGGTGCCAGGACGACGCGGCCGGTGCGGGCCAGCAACGGCCCCATCAGCAGCACCGACCCGCGCAGGCGCCCGACGAGCACCGGGTCGGGCACGCTCGTCCGCACCTCGCCGCAGCGCACGCGCACGCGTGGTCCACCCTCGTCCACGACGTCGGCGCCGAGCTGCCGGAGCAGCTGCAGCATGACGTCCACGTCGCGGATGCGCGGCAGGTTGTCGATCTCGCACCACTCGCCGGTGAGCAGGCAGGCGGCGAGCACTGGCAGGGCGGCGTTCTTGTTGCCGCCTACGTCGACGCGCCCGCCGAGCCGCGCGCGTCCCTGGACGATCAGAGCTGACATCGCGAGCCTCCCTGGATCAACGCTCTCCGAGCACCACCACCTCGCGCCGCAGCTCGACGCCGAAGCGGGCGCGCACGACCTGCTCGACGTGGGCGGCGAGCGCGAGGATGTCGGACGCCGTCGCGCCGCCGTCGTTCACCACGAAGTTGGCGTGCACGGTCGAGACCACGGCCCCCCCGACCCGTGCGCCCTTCAGCCCCGCGCGATCGATGAGCGCCCCGGCCGAGCAGGGCACACCCTCGGGGATAGGGTCGCGGGCCGGATCGGGGTTCTGGAAGAGACAGCCGGCGCTCGGCAGATGCAGCGGCTGGGTGCGCTTGCGGAAGTCGAGCGAGGCCCGGGCGATCTCGCGCAAGGTGGCCGGGTCGCCGGCGCCGACGTGAAACGCAGCCGAGAGCAGCACCTCGCCTCCGTCCCGCAGGCGGCTGCGGTCGTAGCCGAAGCCCATCTCCGCGGCGGGCACCTCCTCGATCTTCCCGTCGGGGGTCAGCAGGCGGACCGACCGCACCAGGTCGCCGATGAGCGCCCCGCGGAAGTGCGCGTTGCCGTGAATCGCGCCGCCGACCGTCCCGGGCGTGCCCGCCCAGGCCTCGAGCCCCGCGACGCCGCGTCCGACGCACCAGCGCACTAGGCCGTTGATCGTCACGCCCGCCTCGGCGCGCAGCGTCTCCCGATCCTCCAGGGCGATGCCGGTGGTGCGGGCCCGCATGACGAGCCCGCGGATGCCGCGGTCGCCGATGACCACGTTGGAGCCCCCGCCGAGCAGCGTCACCGGGACGCCACTGGCCCGCGCGAGCGCGACGGCGTCGACGAATTCGGCCGTCGTGTGCACCTCGATGAACCAGTCGGCGGGGCCGCCGACGTGGAACGTCGTGAACGGCGCGAGCGGCACGGCGCGCCGCGCGCGCTCACCGAACCGCCGCGTCAGCTCGAGCTCGAACGACACGCCGCCAGCGTACACGGGCGTGCGCGCGACCGCCAAGGGGCCACGTCGCAGAGCCAGGCGGCCGCAAGCGCCCTGGTGCGCTCCAGCGGACCCTTGCGTCCCCGGCGGACTTCCCCTACCCTGCACCACACGACGCGCAGCAGCTCTGCGGTGCGCCGGGGCCCCGCGGGCGGGAAAACGGGGAAGCAGGCGGGGGATCGGCCATTTCTGGCCTATCTCGCGCACAAGGCCATCCATCCCAATGTCGTCCAGCGCGACGATGGCCGGGTGGTGCTGGCAGAGGGGCAGCCCGCTGGGTTCGTGGCCGCCGTCATTCCTCGGGAGGAGTCATGAAGCACCTGGTCCTCGTTCCAGCGATGGTCATCGGGACGCTCTCGGCGTATTCCGCCGCTCCCCAGGAAGAGCACGAGCCGGGCATCTACCACCGCGACCGCCGGGTCCAGGCGTCGCGCGC
>JAFNAJ010000257.1 GCA_017860085.1 Acidobacteriota bacterium
TCGCGCTCGTGGCCGCGCACCGTGCGCCACCGGATGACCTCCCACTGGAGCGATCGCAACAAGGGCTGCGTGCTGTGCGAGGAGAACAAGATCGTGGGGCTCGAGGGGCTCGAGCCGGGGCGCAACCTCGAGATTGATCCCACCGTGACCGGCACCGAGACCGGCGAGCGCGACCCTTTTCCCGAGGGTAATTTCGACGACGACCGCGACGTCGAGGCGGGGGTCACGGTGCGCTGGGGCATCACGCCCAACCTCACCTTCAGCGGCACGGCGAACCCCGACTTCTCACAGGTGGAGGCCGACGTTGCCCAGCTCGATGTGAACCAGCGCTTCGCGCTCTTCTACCCTGAGAAGCGCCCCTTCTTCCTGGAGGGCCTCGACTACTTCGCCACGCCCCTGCCCGTGGTGTTCACGCGCACGGTGGTGGACCCGTACGGCGGCGCCAAGCTCACGGGGAAGGTGGGGCGCAACGCGCTGGGCGTGTTCACGGCCGTCGACAGCCTGAACAACCTGGTGTTCCCCTCGAACCAGGGCTCGGACTTCGGGTCGCTGGACGCGGACGTGACCACGTCGGTCGTCCGCTATCGCCGCGACGTGGGCACGCGGTCGACGGTCGGAGCGCTCGTGGCGTCGCGGGAGGGTGAGGCCTACCACAACCGCCAACTCGGCGCGGACGGGTTCTTCCAGTTCACCGAGTCGGACACCCTCGCGTGGCAGGCCCTCTGGTCCTCCACGCGGTACCCCGACGAAACGGCCGCGTCCTACCAGCAGCCACTTGGGCAGTTCGACGGGGGCGCCATCACCGCGGCGTACCAGCACGTGAGTCGGTCGTGGTTCTGGTTCGCGCAGTACGACGACCTGTCGCCCCAGTTCAGGAGCGACACGGGCTTCGTCCCACGCGTGGACCAGCGCGAGATCGAAGGGATGGTCGGCCGACGCTTCTGGGGCGACGGCGACGGGTGGTTCACCCGGTTCGATGTGGCGATGCGCGCCTCGCGCACCTACGACTACGCGGGCCAGGTGACCGACCAGCGCCTCAGCCCGGGCGCGTCCTACACCGGACCGTGGCAATCGGCCGTCGAGGTCGCGATTCCGCGCGAGACCGTGCGTTATCTCGGCGTCGAGTACGACTACTGGCGCCCGGTGGTCTTCGCCGAATTGCAGCCCAGTGGGCGTGTGAAGGCCGGGCTCACCGTGCGCGCGGGCGGCGACGTGGACTACGACAACGGCCGGCCGGCCGACTCGGTGCTGATGGTGCCCTCGGTCGAGCTGAAGCTCGGCCGCCACGTCAACCTGCAGCTGCAGCACACGCACCAGTGGCTCGACGTGGAAGGCGGCGAGCTCTTCGAGGCGGGCCTCACCGAGCTGCGCGCGGTCTACCACTTCAACGTGCGGACGTTCGTACGTGCCATTCTTCAGTACACCGACGTGACGCGCGACCCAGGGCTCTATGTGTTCCCCGTGCCGTATCGGTCGGAGCGGCTGTTCTCCCAGTACCTGTTCTCGTTCAAGGTGAACCCGCAGACCATGCTCTTCCTGGGCTACTCCGACACCTACCTCGGCGGCGACACCGGACCGAGCAGGCTCGCGTTGACCCAGTCCGCCCGGACGCTCTTCGTAAAGCTCGGCTACGCCTGGCTGCCGTAGCCGGACCGCTGGGTGGACCACGGGTGTGCCCCCCCAATTCAGGGGAGGCGGTCCACGTCGTGGCCAGCCGGGAACCGGCTGGGGCCTCCAAGTCGAAGGCCGACTCCACGCTTTCGGATAGAATCCCCGCGAGGGAATGTGAGGACGGTCAGCGACGCCAACCCAATCTCCGCGGACGAGATCAGGGAACTCGCCGAGCGGCGCTTCGGCGACATGGTGAAAGGAGTCGTCGACCTTCGTCGCGGCCTGATGGTCCTCGACGCCGACCTGCACGCCGATCAGGAAGCGGAGCTCCTGGCCGGCGGCTCCGCGCAGGAAGACCTCTGGGGGATCAACCTGTATCCCGGACTGCCGGAGCCGGACTGGCTCGAGTTCGACTCCATGATCAACCTGCGTCCGTCCTTCGGCAACCGATCGCGCGGTGTCGACGATCCGGGCACACGCGACAGAATCGCCGCGCTGGTCAAGCGCCTGGTGCGGCGGTGAACGCCGTCCAGCATCGAGATGCGGCCGCGGGCCGCTGGTGGCAATTGTCGCTGACCGAACAGCTGGGCCATGTCGGGAGCGAGGTGAGCCGGGCCGTTCGCTGGCAGTCGCGCAACCCGGACGTGGCTCGACGCGCGCTGTTTCGCGCGCTGGAGTTGTTCGATCTCACGCTGGCCGACCCGCGTCACCGTGCGAGTCCTGCGCGGCTGCGCGAGATTGCCAGAGCCCGCGAGCTTGTCGCGGATTTCCTGGCTGGCGAGAACCAGTATGGCTGCACGGGCCCATCCCTGCAGAAGTACTTCGACGCCTTCGCCGTGGCCGCTCGGCGGTCGAGTGGGGGAGTCGGGCGACCGTGAGCGTCCACGGAAGTCGCTGACCCAGGCCGGCATCATCAGGACGGGCAGTGCGGCGCCATGCTCGAGCGGTAGCGCAGGCCTTCAGGCCTGCGTGTGCTGTGTGTCGAAGTGGTACGCCCGGAGGGATTCGAACCCACGACCTTCGGCTCCGGAGGCTCCAGCGACCGCAGCACACCCCCGCCGACCTCGGAAAACCGGGGTCGGCTGTCCCGCACTGGCCGTCGCAACCTCACCCGGCTCGCTTGATTCGCACCTTGTGGTCCGTTGCGACGACGAGGCACCCGCGCCACTCGTTGACGGGCTCGGTCGCAAAGAGCACCGATACTCGCGCCAGGAGCGCCTCCCGACTTGGACTATCCAGTCGGACCAGCAACAGACCGGCGTGCGTGCCTGGCGCGTACCGACGAAGGTCGGAGAAGTCCAGGTCCTGCGTGACCAGGAATCGCTCTGCGGCTTGGGTGACCTCCCACACGTCCGTGTCGTCACGTCCCGCCAGTCGCTTGGCGCGAATCGTGTCGACGTCGTGGCCCAGTGCGCTCAACTCGGCAACAAGGCGCTCAGGCAGGTTCTCGTCGAGTTTGATGTTCACCGTCTCACAGGCAGCTCGCCAACAGGAAGATCTTCCTTCGCAGAGGTGGCTGCGAAGGCGATGGCCGCCCTGACGTCCTCTTCAGAGAGTGTCGGAAAGTCCGCCAGGATCTCGGCTGTGGTTGCCCCTTCAGCCAGGCTGGCGAGGACCGTCTTGAGCGTCACGCGGGTACCCTTGAATACTGCCTGGCCTCCAACGATGCGTGGATCTCGAACGATACGCTCTTGGTAGTCCATGTCGCTTCCATTGTAACGCGAGGCGCCGTGCTTCACATCCCCTCGAGCGACCCGCAGCGCAGGTGCCCGAAGCCTGCGTGGATCTGTTGTTGGTGTGAGCCTGAAGCGGCGGTGGTTCCGCTGCCGCGAAGGAGCAGCTGCGTGGCGCGGCAGCGAATGCAGCCACCGCCATGAGGTCGTGCGTGCTTCCTTCCCTGCTGCGGCTGGAACCGACACCTCGGCGTCCAACGCCGCGGTGACGAACACGGTCAGTCACCCACCGTCTCGAACCGCAGGTTCGCGCCGGCGAGCGCGCTGCGCATCCACTCCTGTACGAATGCTGAGAGGCGTTCCTCCTCTTCGTCGGGGGCATCCAGCACGTTGCTCGCTGGGTTCAGCGGACTCGCGTTCCGCGCCTGCGCGAGGGCGTCTCTCAGGCTGACGCCGATCGCCTCCAACCGGACGCGCAAGGGCGGGTGTGAATCGATGGGATGCGCCGCGGTCTGATCGGCAATCCCGGCGAAGGCATCACCCGCGAGACGCAGGGGGTCCTTCACTGCGTGTTCCACGAAATAGCGGCTCAGATTGCCAATCGGCGCTCTTCGCTCGATGGCCTCCCGCATCCAGTCATCCATGTACTGCCACCGAGGCGCGTAAGCATGGACCTTCACGAGGGCCGACGCGAATGCCGGGGCGCCGGCCGACGCGACTGCGACGCGGTCGGCCGCGAATTCGCGCTCGCGGCCAATCCCACTTTCAGCGACGGCGAACGACTCGATGAAGTAGCCGAGCAGATTGAGGGCTGGAGCAAGCGCGATCATCTGGCCGATGCCCGTCATCCTCGCGGCCAGGGCAGCAAGTCCCTCCTGGGCTCCCCGATAGATCGGGGCGAACCGCTCGCTGTACGCCGTGTCCGCGCCCTTGAAGTGCCCCAGCTCGTGTCCCACGATGCTCCGAAGCTCGTCCAACTCGAGGATGCGGCAGAGCGGGAGCGAGACATACAAGGTGCGGCCCGTCAGCTCTCCCTCCAAGCATCGGACTCTCGCCTGCGTGACGAAGAACGTCGTGTCGAGCCCGAGGACGATGTTGTCCGGGGGAGCTGTGTCCAGGCGGCGCGCGATGTCGTCGACCATCCCGCTCAGTCGGGCATTGGTCCCGATACCCACGGGGCTGCCGACGACTTGCGGACTCGCGTCACGGACGCCGCCGAAGGCGAACCTCGACACGGACCATGCCGCACCGATCGCGGCAAGCGCGATCGCTCCGATCAGGAACAGATGGACCCGGCCGATGGTCAGTGATTCAAGGAAATACAGCGTCACCACGATCAGCCCCGCGTGAAGCAGAGCGAGCCCCGCCACGCTAGCCATCGCGACGCGGAGACCCGGCCGAAAGACCTGCACCAGCCGGTCCCGGT
>JAFNAJ010000258.1 GCA_017860085.1 Acidobacteriota bacterium
CCGAACGGCGCGGGCAAGTCCACGTTCATGAAGCTCATGACGGGGCAGCTCAAGCCGAGCAAGGGCGACATCCGGGTGCTGGGCGAGCCCATCTGGCGCAATCCCGCCCTCTACCGGCAGATTGGTTTCTGCCCCGAGCAGGACGCGTTCTACGACCGGATGACCGGCCTCGAGTGGGTGACGGCGCTCGCGAGGCTCAACGGGCTCGATCAGGGCGCCGCGGACACGGCGGCCCGTGGGGCGCTGGGGACGGTCGATCTGCTCGACGCGGCCAACAAGAAGATCGGGGCCTACAGCAAGGGGATGCGGCAGCGCGTCAAGCTCGCCCAGGCCATCGTGCACGACCCGACGCTGCTGATTCTCGACGAGCCGCTGTCGGGCATGGACCCCCTGGCGCGACGCAAGACGATCCGCCTGATTCGAGAGTGGGCCCGTGCCGGGAAGAGCCTCATCGTGTCGAGCCACATCCTGCACGAGATCGAGGCGATGACCTCGAACATCCTGCTCATCAACAACGGGCGGATCCTCGCCGAAGGCGACGTGCACCAGATTCGCGAGCTGATCGACGAGCACCCGCACACGGTGTCGGTGAAGGCGGACGACCCGCGGGGGCTGGCCCGCCAGTTCCTCACGTACCCGCACGTGCTCAGCCTGCGGTTCGAGTCGGGCGCCGTGGTGGTGGAGACGGCCAGGCCCGACGAGTTCTACACGACCCTCACGGCGCTGGCAGCCTCCGGGGAGTTCGGGACGATCGAGGAAGTGACGTCGCCCGACGACAACCTGCAGGCGGTGTTCAGCTACCTCGTCAAGTAGAGACAGCGACAGGAGAACGGTCCTTGGTGCTTGGTTCTTCGTTCTTGGTCCGTCCGGGGTTCCTGGTTTTTCGTTCGTTCGAGGAACCAAGAACCAAGAACGAACCACGCACCACGCACCAAGAACGGACCAAGAACCAAGCACCAGGAACCAAGAACCTGACATGACCCGCCCGCCCTCGACCCCGTCGTTCTTCTCGTCATCCCTGAGGGTGTTCGACCTCTCGCTCGGGCAGATGCTCTGGTCGCGGCGCACCGTGTTCATGGCGCTCGTGGTCGGCGGGCCGGTGCTGATCGCCTTCCTCGTGCGCTCGCTCGACCTGCTCGGCGTGCACGCCATGCGCGTCGACGGCGCACCGTTGTCCGGCCCCAGCATCTTCGGCCTGATGATCTGGGTCTTCTACCTGCGGTTCACCGTCCCCGTGCTGGCGCTCTTCTACGGGACGTCGCTCATTGCCGACGAGGTGGACGACAAGACGATTACGTACTTGTTCACACGACCAATCCCCAGGGGCGCCGTGATGATGGGGAAGTACCTGGCCTACCTGGCGTGCACCGTCATGGTGGTGCTCCCGTCGGTGGTGCTGGTCTACCTGCTGATGGTGCCCAGGGGCGGGGGCAACCTGGCGTCGAGCTTCCCGTCTCTGCTCGCCGACCTCGGGCTGCTGGCGGTGGGTCTGGCCGTCTACGGCGCGCTGTTCGCCTTCGTTGGGGCGCGCATCAAGCGCCCGCTCGTCACGGGCCTGATCTTCCTGTTTGGCTGGGAGCCCTCGGTGCTCGTGTTTCCCGGCTACCTCAAGCGGTTCACGGTGGCGCACTACCTCCAGGGGTTGGCCCCCCACGCCATGCCGCAGGACAGCACCCTGGGGATGCTGCAGTCCATCTTCAGGGAGGTGCCGCCCCTTTCGGTGAGCCTGATCGCGCTGGCCCTGATCTGGGGCCTGTTCCTGGCACTGGCCGTCAGGGCCGTCGACCGGCGGGAGTACGTTCTCGAGCAATAGCGCAAGACCCGCGCCAACCTCGCAGGTTTTTGGGCAGACGAGGGAACTTTCTACCGCTCAAGGCAGTATAGGTGGGTAGCAGAGGCGGACGCTCATGAACAGGAAGACTCGCTACTTCATGCTGGGGTCGTTCACGGTGTTGATCGTCGGGCTGTGTGCCGGGCTGGTCGCATACTACGGAGGCCTGCCGGCCGGGCTCACGGCGAAGCAGGCGGGGCCTGCCGAGCTCGCGTACGTGCCGCCCGGGGCGGTCGTCGTGGCCTACGCCGACATCCACAGCGTCATGACCTCGGAGCTTCGGCGCCGGCTGAAGGACGTGATGCCGGCCGGCGAGGAGAAGGGGCAGGAAGAGCTCAAGACCAAGACCGGCATCGACCTCGAGAAGGACATCGACCACGTGGTGGCGTGCATGGTGCCCCGTGAAACCAGCGCAACGGAGACGGAGAACGGCGATTCGGGCTTCGTCGCGTTCCGAGGACGCTTTGATGAGGGACGCCTCGAGGCGCTGGCTCGCGAGCACGGAGCCGAGGTCGGGGAGTACAAGGGCAAGCGTCTCATCTCCATTGCCGATCGCGAGAAGGAAGCCGAGCACGAAGGGCATGGCATCGCGCGGACGATGGTGCTCGCCTTCGTCGAGCCTGGCCTGGTGATGTTTGGAGACCGTCGGGCGGTGACGCTGGCCATCGACGCGCAGACGTCGGGTCAGAACGTCCGGTCGAATGCCGAGTTGATGCGCCACGTGAAGGACATCGAAGGCCAGGCCAACGCCTGGGCGGTGGGGCGGTTCGACGTGCTCGCCAGCCGGGCCAACCTGCCCGAGGGGATGTCGAGCCAGATCCCGGCCATCCGCTGGTTCTCGGCCGCGGGTCGCGTCAACGGCGGCCTGGCGGGCATCGTCAAGGCCGAGGCCAGAGATGAGGAAGCCGCGAAGAACCTCCGCGACGTCGCGAACGGGTTCCTGGCGCTCGCGAAAATGCAGGCCGGGTCGAGGCCCGAGTTCCAGTCGGCCATGCAGTCGCTCACACTCGGCGGCACCGGCAAGACCGTGGAGCTCTCGTTCAGCGTCCCGGTGGAACTGCTCGACGCCATCAAGGCCGCGCGCGAACTCAAGATCGCGCCGTAGCCGTCCGATCAGGGTTCTGGGAAGGGGGCCGGCCTGCAGGCCGACCCCCCGCAGGCCGGCCCGCCGCTCCTTGACGCCCCTCGCCGAGTTCCCTACACTCTCTACACACGCGTCACTCGCATCGAGACGAAGCGCGCCCCCCGCGTGTCGATCAGGTGCCCGACGTCCGGCTGGGCAGGAGCCTGTGTTGCGCACGGTGCGAGGCTGCGGCCTTGCCCGGTCGCGGCAGGAGAACGCACGAGAGTGGCTGAGTTGGTCTTCTTCTACGGCACGCTCATGACCGGCTTCGACCGGCGACGCCGCGTAGGCATCGACGGCAAGCTGCGGTATCGGGGCAGGGGCTGGATCAGGGCGGCGCTGTTCGACCTCGGGATCTACCCGGCCGCGGTGCCAGCGGACGAGAAGCGGGTCTGGGGCGAGGTCTTCGAGATGGACGACGCGTTGGAGGTGCTGGCGGCGCTCGACGAGATTGAGGGCTACTCGCCATCCGATCCCGACCGCAGCCTCTACGTGCGCGACCGCGTCACCGCGACCCTCGACGACCAGGCGACGGTCGACGTGTGGGTCTACTTCTACAACGCCCCCCTCGGCGCGGCTCCCCAAATCGAATCCGGCGACTACCTGGAACACGTGCGCGTGCGCTGATCGAACGCACGTAGAACGCACTTAGAACGCACGCAGAGCCTGTCGGCTCTTGGCTCCTCGGTAGCGCAGACCTTCAGGTCTGCGCGACACGGATGCGGCGTGACCGCCTGTCCCGAACCCCGAGATTGACGCCCGTCCGAGTCAGCGTGTAGCGTCACGTGCGGCCCCCCGGAGGTTGTCCCATGCGGATGGCATGGATCACGGCCGCGCTGGCACTGACCCTTGGAGCACCGGCTGCGCTCGTCGCGCAACCAGCGGACCTCGACCCCCGCATCGCCAGGATCCTCGACGAGGTGTCCGAGCAGCGGCTCGCCGATCTCCTGAAACGTCTTCAGGGATTCGAGACTCGCCACACGCTCTCGACGCAGGAGTCGCCGACCCGCGGCATCGGGGCCGCGGCCCAGTGGATCCACGACGAACTGGCGCGCTCGAGCCCGCGCCTCGAGGTGAGCTTCGACACCTACGACATCCCCGCGCAGGGCGATCGCATCGTGCACGACGTGCGCATCCGAAACGTCATGGCGGTGCTGCCCGGCAAGAGCCCACGGCGGATCTACGTCGGTGCCCACTACGACTCGCTGGCGCGCCCGCCACGTCCGGCGCCAGCGGCCGAACAGCCGACCGCCCAGGGCGGGGCACGCGCAGGCGGACAGAGCGCAGCCGGCGGCTTCGACTGGGGTGCGGCCGATCACTTCCAGCCCGGGGCAAATGACGATGGCAGTGGGACCGTCGTCGTGATGGAGCTGGCGCGCGTGTTCGCGGAGAGTGGAATCGACTTCGACGCGACGCTGGTGTTCATCGCGTTTGCGGGTGAAGAGCAGGGGCTCGTCGGCGCGCTGCTGCACGCGGAGAAGGCGAGTGCGAAGAAGCTGCCGATCGAGGCCGTCTTCAACAACGACATGCTGGGGAACGTGGTCGGCGGCAACGGCGTCGCCGACGGCGAGTCGGTCCGCGTCTTCGCCGAGGGGCCCGAGGACTCCCCCTCGCGTCAGCTGGCCAGGTTCATTCAGCGGCAGGCCGCACGGTATCAGCCGTCACACGAGGTGCGCCTCATCGCCCGGCACGACCGGTTCGGGCGCGGCGGCGACCACACCGCGTTCAACCAGCACGGCTTCGCGGGC
>JAFNAJ010000259.1 GCA_017860085.1 Acidobacteriota bacterium
AAATCGAGGTTGGCGGGGCGCGCGTTGGCGTCACACGCGGCGCTCGGGGCCGCCTGGGCCTTCGTTTCAGGCTTCGAACATCCCGGGACGAACGGGAGCGTGGTCAACGCAAGGCCAACGGCGGCGATGGCGGCGATGACCCAACGGAGTTTCTTCATGCTTCACCCCAGCAACAGGCGACGGGCAACCGGAAGGCCACCACGCGTTCAGCGGGCATGCGACCGCATGTACGCGGCGAGGGCCGACAGCTCCTGCCGTGGCAGGTCCCCCACGAGCGCGTACGTGCGTCCGTCGCCGCTCCACGCCACGGTGCCAAGCCCCATTATCTCAAGTTCAGGGGCGGCCTCGCGCGGCCGAGGCAGGATGAAGAGCGACACCGACCTGCCGCCGCGCTCGTACACGAGATGAGCCATTTCCCCGTCACCGTAGAGGCACCGCCGTAGCGCCACGAGCTCGACACCGTTCGGTGCCGACGAGGGCGGGACTTCGATGGTCCACCCGCGCGTCCTCTGCCAGGTGGCTGCAAGGCTCGACGCGTCGGCGCCGCGAACGCGCTCGGCCAGGATCAAGCACTTCAGATGATCCAATCCCAGCTGCGCGGCCAGCAGCGAGCCGCGTGGCGCAAGCATCCCCGCCGCCACCACTCCAAGGACGGCCAGCACAAGCGCAGCAGCGGCGGAGAGCGGTGCCCCTCGGACGCTCCACCAGGCGTGGCGCGGTCCTCTGGGCGTCGCCCGCTCACCAAGCGCTTCCACGGCGCGCCGGAGAGAGGCCGGGGCCTGCGACCGCAGGTCGGCCGCTCGCTCCCTCAGCAACGTCCGTGTCTGTCGTCCCGCCGCCGCAGACGCTCGACAACCGGGGCAGACCAAGACGTGCTCGGCCACCCTCGCGCGCTCAGCCCCCGAGAGTGAACCGTCGGCATGGGGCGCGAGGAGCGGCAGGATCTCCTCGCAGGGTGTTCTCGAAGTCATCGTCACTTCCTGGCCCGAAGGCGCTCGAACAGCTGTCGGCGTCCCCGGGCAATCCTCGACATCACGGTGCCTGGAGCGACGTCGAGCACCTGGCCGATCTCCGCATAGCTCAAGTCCTCGACGTCGCGCAGCCAGACGGCCTGGCGGTAGGCCTCGGGCAGCGCGTCGAGCGCCTGTCGGAGGTCCTCACTGAGCGTCCCCTGCAGCAGCGCCTGTTCGGGCGAGGTCACGTCGGATGCAGGAACGGCGGCCTGCTCCACCAAGTCCGTGTCCACGTCAATCGGGGCGCGCCACGCGTCGCGACGGGCATTGCGGTGCGTGTTGTAAAGAATCGTGAACAGCCACGCCCGCACGTTGGTCCCAGGCTCGAACCGTGACGCGAATCGAAAGGCCTTGAGATAGGTCTCCTGGACCAGGTCCTCGGCCGAGGCTCGGTCGCGGGTCAGCCGCAGTGCCGCCGAGAACAGCGCGTCGAGGCACTCCAGTGCGCCCGCCTCGAAGCCTGCAGCGGCCGACTGGCGATCAGGTGGGTCCTGGCGCCAAGAACGCATAGGGTCTTCGCTCGGACCCGCCCTCAGGCGACAACACCCGGGGCCGGCGGATTATTCCGGGCGCAGCGTCGCCTCGACCAGCGTCGCTCTTCCTCCTGAGACTGTCCATCTCAGAGGAACGGTTCATCATCCGTGGGAGACAGCGGCCCCGTGCGCAGCGCCTCGGAGGCCGGCCCACATCGTCTGTTCCTACAGTATTCCGTCGTTCGGCGCCGGCACATGTCTTGCTGCCGAGGCGAGTGGTTTCGTGTAACCCGAGCGTTGCGGGGTCCGTCAAAGCTACAGTAACATGGCTCGGCCCACTCCGGCCCACATGTCGGTCGTCTCTCGACTACTCGAGGAGCGCTCTATGCGTATGCGCACCATGCGGGTGCTTGTCGCGCCCGTCATCGCTCTGGTGTTTGCCGTCCTCGTGAGCGACGCGCTCGCGCAAACCTACACCAACAAGTACGTTCCCTACTTTGGCAAGAACCGGGTGAAGTACGACAACTTCGCCTGGCAGATCTACACGACCGACCACTTCGAGATCTACTACTACCCGGACATCGAGCAGCATCTCGAGCGTGTGGCAGGGTACGCCGAGAGTGCCTACCAGCAGATCAGTGCCGACCTCAAGCACGACCTGGCGTTCAAGGTCCCGCTCGTGCTGTTCAAGACCCAGGCCGAGTTCCAGCAGCAGAACGTCATCCCGGGCGACGTGCCGGAAGGCGTCGCCGCGTTCGCCGAGCCGACGCGCGACCGGATGGTGCTGCCCATCGACGAGCCGCCGGACCAGCTCTACCGACTCATCACGCACGAGCTGACCCACATCTTCGAATTCGACATCATCCCACGCGGGGTCATTCGCCGGGGCGTCCCGCTCTGGGTGGATGAGGGGTTGGCCGACTACATGGCCGGCGTGTGGCGCCCGCTCGACCTGATGACCGTGCGCGACGCGGCGGTGGCCGACGTCGTGCCGAAGATGTCGGAGCTCGAGGGGTACGGGCAGTTCAACAACCCGCGGCTGATCTACAACCTGGGCCACGCGGCCTTCGAGTTCATCGAGTCGCGCTGGGGCAAGGAAGGCATCCGCCAGTTCCTCTTCTCGCTCCGCAAGAGCGTCATCGGCGGGGGCGAGGACGCCTACGAAGAAGCGATGCGCATCAAGCCCCGCGAGTTCGACGAGCAGTTCGACAAGTACCTCAAGGACCGGTTCAAGCCGTTCCGGGACAAGGAGCGGCCAGCCGACTACGGCACGAACCTGGCCCCGAGCCCCGAGAAGACCAAGTACAGCAGCGTGCTCTCGATCGAGCCCTCCCCCTCCGGCGACCTGGTCGCCGCGGCGGCGGGCAATCGGCGCGACTACAAGCTCGACATCATCCTGATCTCGACCAAGGACGGCGAGGTCATCCGCAACCTCACCCAGGACTTCTACGAGAACCGGGGTTACGAGTACATCACCGTGCCAGGCCCACGTTGGAACACGGTGCCCTGGATGTCGTGGTCACCCAAGGGGGACCGGCTCGCCTACTTTGCGCGCACCGAGAAGCAGCGCAGCCTGATCGTGCAGAACGTCGTCACGCGCGATATCGAGCAGCGCGTCGAGTTGAAGACCGTCGACCTGCCCGAGTCGCCCGACTTCTCGCCGGACGGTCGCTCCGTCGTCTTCTCCGGCCTGCAGAACGCGATTGGCGACATCTGGCGGATCGACCTGGCGAGTGGCAACCTCGAGAATCTGACGAAGGACGAGTTCGCCGACTACGCCCCGACCTACTCCCCCGACGGCTCGTTCATCGTGTACGTGGCGCGCATCAGCGGCAACGACAAGCTGTTCAAGCTCGACGTCGCATCGGGGACCAAGACACAGCTCACCTTCGGCACCCACGACGATGCGGCGGCGCAGTTCGTCGATGGCAACACGATCGTGTTCTCGTCGACAGCGACCGATCCGAACACGCCGGTCGAGCCCGAGGTCGCGCGCAACGGCAACATCTACAACCTCTGGACGCTTGACCTCAAGTCGGGCGAACTGCGGCAGTGGACCGATACCCTCACGGGAAACATGTCGCCAATCGTGATGCGGGAGGACGACGCGCCCCGCATCAGCTTCGTCACCTATTTCAAGGGCGAATACGGCATCCACTCGATCGCGCAGAAGGAGCCGATCGTCTCGGCCGCCTCGAGCGATTTCGGCGCCCCGGGCCCGGTGATCGACTTCCAGGCGCCGCTGACGCACACGCTCGTGAAGACGAATGCCCGGAGCAAGGGCGCATTCGAGAAGATGTTTCTCGAGGGCCGCCCGCCCGTCGCCCTCGGCGTCACCAGCAGCGGCGACTGGTTCGGGGGGACGGCCGTGACGTTCACCGACGTGCTGGGCGATCGCCAGTTCAACTTCTTTGCCGCGTCGGTCTCGCAGTACCGCCAGTTCCTGGGATCCTACGTCGACCTCTCCCGGCGCTGGCAGTGGGCGGTCCAGGGGTACTCCACCACCTACTTCTACTACGCCCTGAGTCCGGGCACGCTGTACGACACGGGCCTGGGATTCCTCGACCGAGACAACGCCATCGCCAAGACCTCGTCGAACGGCGCCAGCGCGTTCGCGGTGTACCCGTTCAGCCGTTACCGCCGCATGGAAGTCTACGGTGGCCTGGCGAGTTTCGAAGAAGAGTACGACGACCCGCTGCTCCAGCAGCTTGCCCTCGAGTACCAGGAGGCGGCGTACGGGCAGCCCATCTTCCGGAACGGCTGGACCGCCCCCCTGGGCGCGGCCTTCATCCAGGAAACGACCGTCTTCCGCGAGTTCGGGCCGCTGTCGGGCAACACCATCCGGGTGGCCTACGAGGCGTCGCCTGCCGAGATCAACTACCAGCTCATCGACGCCGATGCTCGCTACTACTGGCGGCTCGGGGGAACCGGCGTGGCGGCCTTCCGGTTCAAGGGGTTCTACAGCTGGGGCGACGATCCCAGCTACTTCTACTTTGGCGGCAACAGCGAGATGCGTGGCTACGAGTGGAACCAATTCGTGGGCAGCCAGGGCTGGTTCGGCAACGCCGAGCTGCGGTTCCCGCTCATTCAGGCCATGGCCACGCCGATCGGCATCCTGGGCGGCATTCGTGGCACGTTCTTCTTCAACATCGGCGGCGCCGGCTGGGACGATGCCGGCTACCAGTTCTGGACCAGCGATTCGCTGACCTA